>JBAYOS010000015.1:0-14766 GCA_041678125.1 Monoglobales bacterium | reverse complement strand
GATATTCTTCCGCGATGAGCTTTGTTGCGGGATGATATAAAAATCCGCTCTCAACAAAAGGGACAAAAAGGGGACAGGCGGTTTGCGTTACTGTTGCGGTGGGGGAAAGGATTTTAATATGTTTTGCATATTTACCCGAGGCGATTGTTCCGCTTGTTCCTATTATGCCGATATTATTGTTTTTCGAAGCATTGACTGCAGCCGCAGCCGCAGGCTCTACAACCCCGATTATGGGAATATCAAACTTTGATGTTAAATATTCCATTGCAATTGAACTAACGGTACCGCAGGCTATAACGACCGCCTTAATGTCAAACGTTTTTAAAAAATTCACATCGCTTACCGAATATTTAATTATGGTTTCGGGTGAACGGGTTCCGTATGGTACTCTGCCCGTATCACCAAAGTATATTACATTTTCGTGAGGTAAAAGGTGCATTATTTCTTTTACACAAGTAAGCCCGCCGAGGCCTGAATCAAATACGCCGATTGATCTGTTATCCAACAACAAACACCTCTTAAAAATTAATCACATTCTGCCGCGCGCTGACGCTTAAAACAAAGCCCAAAGCAGTCATGCCCGTCAGCATTGAAGAACCGCCGTAGCTTAAAAATGGGAGAGGAATACCCGTAACGGGCATTACACCCAGACACATGCCGATGTTTTCAAAAATCTGAAAAAGAAGCATTGCGCCGATGCCGATGCAAAGATATTTTCCGTAGTCTGTTCGTGCATTCATGCCCACGTAAAAGCATTTTATAACAATAGCGATAAGAATTGCAATAACGGCAAAACAGCCGATAAAACCAAGTTCTTCTCCGATAACGCCGAAGATAAAGTCAGTATGCTTTGCGGGGAGAATTCCAAGCTGAGTCTGAGTTCCCGAAAAAATTCCATTCCCGAAAAATTCGCCCGAGCCGATAGCAATTTTTGACTGCATAACCTGGTATCCTGCACCTGCAGGGTCACTTTCGGGATTTAAAAAGGATAAAATCCTGTTTTTCTGGAAGTCCATCAGGATAAAAAACCACGCCAGAGGAGCGAATAATGCAAATATCCCCGCAAATGAAAATAAAATACGATATTTTATTCCCGCCGCGAAAATCATGCAGATAAACATAAATATATATACCATTGCGGTGCCATAGTCAGGCTGAAGCAGCACAAGTCCTATAAGCACTCCTGCGTGCAGCAAAAGACCGATGAAGGGCAGAGGTCTGTTTATAGAGTCTCCCGCCGATTCAAGATGCCGCGCAAAGGTGACCGCAAAACCGATTTTCACAAGCTCTGACGGCTGAATACCCGTGCCGGCAAATCTTATCCAGCCCTTCGTGCCCGATTCCTCCTGACCGAAGGCAAGTACAAAAAGAAGCATACAAACACAAAGAAAATACCAGAGCACAGGCTTTTCTTTAAATCTTTCATAGTCAAGTGATAGTATCACAAGCATAAGAAAGAGGCCTATTATAAAAGCCCCGGATTGAACAATAACGTGCTTTAGTCCGCTGTCATAGGATTTGGTGGCGCTTGCTATCATTATTATGCCGAAAACAGACAGCAATGAGGCGAGAACAATAATAGATGTATCGGCAGATGACAGAAGCTTTTTTAAGTTGCGAAACATACACTTTCCTCTTTCGTTATTATTGTAAATAAAGTGAACATACAGCAGTGTGGACATATTCTTCCATTATATTATACTTTAGTATAACATAAAACTTTAAAAAAGTCAAAAAATATATTGATTTTCTATTGACAAATTTTGAAAAATGTCGTATGATATAAATGAACATTTTTTGTTATATTCTAACATAAATTATGTAAAGTTTACAAAGGAGCGTGGGCAGATGGAAAAGAGAATTGATACTGTTAACGCTTACATTCAGAAGATGGACGAGGTTAAGCTGTCTGATCTTGAAAAGATGTTGCCTGATGTATCGGCCATGACCTTAAGACGCGATCTTGAGCAGCTCGAAAAAATGGGTGAAATTATCCGTATAAGAGGCGGCGCCAGATCCATTAAATCTCTTTCTCACAGGATGATAAAAGAGGAGAATTACTTAAGGCGAAGGCAGGAAAACCCCGAGGGTAAAAAAATCATTGGACAAAAAGCGGCAGAGCTTTTAACCGAAAATGAAAATATTTACATTGACTCGGGAACTACGGCAATGTGTCTGGCAGAAAATCTGCCTGATATGAATCTGTCGGTGCTGACCGGAGCCCCTAACGTTGCGATTGAGCTCACAAGACGGAAGAAGATCGAGGTTACAATGATAGGCGGCCAGCTTTCCAGAGAAAACTTTTCGGTGTCCGGCGTGGTAAGTGTTGACTTTGTAAAAAATACCAATATAAATACTGCATTCATATCAACCAGCGGTTTTTCATTAGACAGTGGATTTACCGCCGGAAGTTTGGATGAGTGCGAGGTGAAAAAAGCAGTTATCAGCAAAGCTAAAAAGGTAGTTTTGATGTTAGATAACACCAAGATTGACAAAACGCACATGTTTACCTTTGCCGGTCTTGACGATATAGATATTATAGTTTCAGATACCCCGTTGCCTCCCCATCTTGCTAAAGAGGCGAAAGCTAAGGGAATAAAAATAATTTAGAGAAGAAAGGCGAAAAGAAATGAAAACTACAGCAGTAAGAATTTACGGAGAAAAAGATTTAAGACTTGAAACCTTTGAGCTTCCGCAGATAAAACATGATGAAATACTTGTTAAAATCATTTCGGACAGTATTTGTATGTCATCATATAAAGCGGCGATTCAGGGCGCAAAACATAAGAGAGTGCCCGATGATGTTGCAGTAAATCCCGTTATTATCGGTCACGAATTCTGCGGAGAAATTGTTGAAGTGGGTGAAAAATGGCAGAAAGACTGGAAACCCGGTGACAGATTCACAATGCAGACCGCGCTTAACTATAAGGGCAGCCTTGATGCTCCCGGATATTCATTTAAATATGTCGGCGGAGCTGCTACATATGCAGTTGTTCCTTTTATGGTTATGGAACAGGATTGCCTTATCAGATACAACGGTGAGTCCTTCTTCTACGGCTCTTTGTCCGAGCCTATGAGCTGTATTGTCGGCGGATTTCACGCAAACTACCATACAACACCGGGAAAATATGTTCACGAGATGGAAATTGTCAATGGTGGAAAATGTGCTATCCTCGCAGGCGTTGGTCCTATGGGTCTTGGCGCTATCGACTATGCAATTCATGCTGACAGAAAACCGTCCCTTCTTGTTGTAACGGATATTGACGATGCAAGACTTGAAAGAGCTGCCCAGATTTTAACCGTTGAAGAAGCTAAGAAAAACGGTGTTGAACTCAGATATGTAAATACTGCGAAGGTTGACGACCCTGTTGCATACCTTAACGAAATTTCAGGAGGCACAGGCTATGACGACGTGTTCGTATTTGCACCTGTAAAATCCGTTGTTGAGCAGGGAGATGCAATACTCGGCAAAGACGGCTGTCTTAACTTCTTTGCAGGTCCTACAAATCCCGAGTTTAAGGCAGAGTTCAACTTCTATAATGTTCACTATGCTTCAACCCACATTGTCGGAACAAGCGGCGGAAACACAGATGATATGAGAGAATCCATTGCTCTTATGGAAAAGGGTATAATCAATCCTGCGGCAATGATTACACACGTCGGTGGATTAAACAGCGTTATAGAAACAACTCTTAACCTGCCCAATATTCCGGGCGGTAAAAAGCTTGTTTACACACATAAAGATATGCCTATGGTTGCAATAGCAGATTTTGCAGAGCTTGGCAAAACAGATAAGTTCTACAAAGACCTTGCTGAAATTGTCGAAAGAGCAAACGGTCTGTGGTGTGACGAAGCTGAAAAATATGTACTTGCAAACGCGAAGGATATCGAAGAGGTGCAGTAATGAGTTTTTACGAAGGTTTTGATAAGGAAAGAGCGGCGCAGATTGCTCCCGCAATCAGAATGATGCTCGGTAAAAACGGCTTTAGCATTAAAACCGTTGCAACTGAGAAAAGCTATGATTTAAGCGGCAGCAAAGCAGTAACGGTTAAAGGCTTTGATGATATTGACGCACAGTATGATGCGATTTTAAAGGCTGTTGGCGAGTATAACGAAAAAAACGGCGAAATGCCCGAATATGTTGCGGTAGAAAACCTTGCGGTATTTGCCGCAGGCGCCACAAAGGCTGAGGCAGACGCACGAGCTGACAAGCTTTTGGGAGGCAAGGGTGAATATACGCCCAGTAACTGCTACAGAAGAATTGCGGACAAGATTATTATTGTAACGGGCAGTGCTCAGGGCTTCGGTCAGGGTATTGCGGAAGAGCTTTTAAAGCAGGGAGCGGCAGTTGTGATTGCCGACCTCAACTTTGAGCTTGCAGAGAAAAACTGCAGGATTTTAGCTGAAAAGTACGGCTCTAACGTAATGCCTGCAAAGGTTGACGTTACAAGTGAGGAGTCCACAAAAGAGCTTTTAATTGACACAGTGCTTGAATTCGGCGGTATTGATGCTTATGTAAATAACGCAGGTATCGCAAAGGCAGGCAGCTTAGAGGAAATGACACTTCAGACGCTGGAGTTTACCAACAAGGTCAATTACAACGCATATTTCCTCGGTGCAAAATATGCAAGCCGTACAATGAAAATTCAGCACAGATTTGATAAAGATTACTATGCTGATATTATTCAGGTCAACTCAAAATCGGGTCTTGAAGGCTCAAACAAAAACTTTGCTTATGCAGGCAGCAAATTCGGCGGTATCGGTCTGACACAGAGTTTTGCTCTCGAGCTTGTTGAGTATAATATAAAGGTAAACTCGGTTTGTCCGGGCAACTTCTTTGAAGGTCCGCTTTGGTCTGACCCTGAAAAAGGTCTGTTTGTTCAGTACCTTAACGCAGGCAAAATACCCGGTGCCAAAACAGTAGAGGACGTTAAAAAGGCTTATGAATCCAAAGTTCCCATGAACAGAGGCTGCTGGCCTGTTGACGTTGCAAGAGCAATTATGTACTGCATGGAACAGCAGTATGAAACAGGCCAGGCTATTCCGGTTACCGGCGGCCAGGTTATGCTTAAGTGATTTTGTATATAAAGTAAAAGGAGGAAAAATTCATGGCAACAGCAATTCTTATGCCAAAGCAGGGTCAGTCGGTTGAAAGCTGTATCATTGCAAAGTGGCATAAAAAAGAAGGCGACAGTGTAGCGGTAGGCGACGTTTTATTTACATACGAAACAGATAAAGCTACATTTGACGAAGAAGCAAAAGAAGCAGGCGTAATGCTTGGCATCTTTTTTGAAGAGGGGGATGACGTTCCCTGTCTTACACCCGTTTGTGCTATTGGTAATGCGGGCGAAGACATTTCCGATCTTAAACCGAAATCTGAAGAGGAGGAGGCTCCTGCGGCAGCTCCTGCCGAAGAAAAGGCTCCCGAAGCAGTTGCGGCAGCACCTGTAGAGGTAAAAGCGACTGCATCAGACAATGTGTTCATTTCTCCCAGAGCGAAAGATCTTGCTGAAAAACATAATGTTGACTATCATTACGCTCAGGCAACAGGCCCTAACGGCAGAGTTATCGAAAGAGACGTCAGGGCTATGATAGATTCAGGTCTTATGACAACTCCTGCGGCAAGCGGTGCATTCAGCGCTGACATTCAGGGCACAGGCATCGGCGGCAGAATTTCTGTCGCAGACCTTAATGCACCTGCGGCAGCATCTGCAGCGGCGTCTGCTCCCGTGGCTGATTTTGAAGAGGTTAAAACACCTAACATCCGTAAGGTTATTGCAAAAGCAATGCACTCATCACTTTCCGAAATGGCTCAGCTCACGCTTAACGCTTCATTTGACGCAACGGAAATTATGGCATACAGAAGCAAGGTTAAAGCTAACATGGAAAAAATGGGTCTTGCAAACATCACACTCAACGACCTGGTTATGTATGCGGTAGCAAAAACACTTCCCAACCACAGGGATTGTAACGCACATTTCCTTGGCGACACAATAAAATACTTCAACAACGTACATCTCGGTATGGCAGTTGACACTCCGAGAGGACTTCTTGTTCCGACAATCTTCAATGCGAACAACAAATCCTTAAACGAGATTGCGGCAGAAGCAAAAGAAGTCGCAGGAAAATGCAAGGAGGGAACAGTTTCTCCCGATCAGCTCACAGGCGGCAGCTTCACAGTTACAAACCTCGGAAGCATGGGTGTCGAAAGCTTCACTCCCGTTATCAATCCTCCGCAGACATGTATCTTAGGCGTTTGCACAATCGAAACCAAGGTTAAAAATGTAGGCGGCGAGTATAAATATTACCCCGCAATGGGACTTTCGCTCACATTTGACCACAGAGCACTCGACGGTTCTCCGGCAGCAAGATTCTTAAAGGACCTTTGCAACAATCTGGAAAACTTCTCGGTTCTCTTGGCTAAATAAGGGGAGGACAAACTGATGTTATACGATTTAATTGTACTGGGCGGCGGCCCGGGCGGATACCTTGCCGCTGAAAGAGCAGGCCACGCAGGTCTGAAAACTCTTTTGATTGAAAAAAGAGCAGTCGGCGGTGTTTGTCTTAACGAAGGGTGCGTACCTTCAAAAGCACTTTTATACAGCGCAAAGGTTTATGACTATGCCAAACACGGCGAGCATTACGGCGTAACTGCTGAGAATGTTAAGTTTGACCATTCCTTCGCCATGAAGAGAAAAGACAAGGTCGTTTCTACTTTGGTGGGCGGAATTAAAATGAGTCTTAAAGCTAATAAAGTAACACTTGTTGAGGGTGAAGGCGTGATTATGGGCAGAGATGCCGAAGGATTTATCCTCAAGGTAGGCGAGGAAGAATATAAGGGTGCAAAACTTCTTATCGCAACAGGCTCTATGCCGATTGTTCCTCCTATAAAAGGCGTTAAGGAGGGTGCCCAATCGGGTATGGTTTTAACAAACCGTGAAATCCTTTCAATCCCCGCTATCCCTGAAAACCTCGTTATCGTAGGCGGCGGCGTTATCGGTCTTGAAATGGCTTCTTACTTTAATTCGGTAGGCAGCAAGGTAACGGTTATCGAAATGCTTCCCAAAATCGCAGGCGCAACAGACGCTGAAATTTCAAATATCCTTCTTAAGAATTATGCGGAAAAGGGCGTTGAATTCAAGCTCGGATGCAAGGTTGTTGAGGTTACTGACAAGAGCGTTGTTTACGAAAAGGACGGCAAAACGGAAAGCGTATCCGCTGACAAAGTTCTTCTTTCAATCGGCAGACGCGCGGTAACTCAAGGCATCGGTCTTGAAAACATAGGTGTAGCAACCGAAAGAGGTGCTATAATTACCGACAGATACAGCAAAACAAATGTTGCGGGCGTTTACGCCGCAGGTGATGTAAACGGTAAAATGATGCTCGCTCACGTTGCTTATCGTGAAGCTGAGGTTGCTATCAATAACATGCTCGGCAAAAAAGATATTATGAGATATGACGCAGTTCCGTCAGTTATCTACACCAACCCCGAGGTTGGCTGCGTAGGTGAAACTGAGGAGAGCGCAAAAGCTAAGGGTATTGACATTGAAGTGGCTAACATCACAATGAACTATTCGGGCAGATATGTTGCAGAAAATGAAGGCGGCAAAGGCATCTGCAAGGTTATAGTCGATAAAAAATATAAACGCCTCATCGGTGCCCATATGATTGGTAACTACGCTTCCGAGATTATTTTCGGTGCAGGTATCATGATTGAAACCGAAATGAGAGTTGACGATATTAAAGAAATTATATTCCCTCACCCGACAGTATGTGAAATACTTCGCGAGGCTATATTTCAGTTATAATTTTCAGTATATTTAAAAAGGAGATAATTACTATGCCTAAAAGTCTATTTATGGATCCTAATGAGCTTAGAAAACCGGGATATGTGGAATTTACAAACATTCCCATCAACCAGTATAAAAAAACTATAGCTCAGGAAAAGAAAAATTTTAAAAATGAGGATTTTGTTCGAATTTACCGTGATATGAGAATTATCCGTGAATTTGAAACAATGCTTTACCTTATCAAAACTCAGGGTGAGTATAACGGTATTTCTTACAACAACCCGGGTCCTGCCCACCTTTCTATGGGTCAGGAAGCGGCAAGCGTTGGTCAGGCATATCTGCTTGATACAGACGACTACATATTCGGTTCACACCGCAGTCACGGCGAAATCCTTGCAAAAGGTCTTTCCGCTATTGAAAAATTAGATGACAAAGAGCTCTACAGCATTATGGAAAACTTCCTTGACGGACGTACACTCAAAGTTGTGGAAAAGGATCAGAAATCTGTTAAAGAGCTTGCTATCGACTTCCTCGTGTACGGCGCACTTGCTGAAGTATTTGCAAGGGAAACCGGTTTCCACAAAGGTCTCGGCGGTTCCATGCACGCATTCTTCCTGCCTTTCGGTATTTACCCCAATAATGCTATCGTTGGCGGCAGTGCTACAATCGCAATGGGTGCTGCACTCTTTAAAAAAGTTAATGAAAAGAAGGGCATAGTAATCTCCAACATCGGTGACGGCTCTATGTCTCGCGGTCCTGTTTGGGAAGCAATGAACTTCGGCAGCATGGACCAGTTCAAACAGCTTTGGGATGAAGCTCACCGCGGCGGACTTCCGATTATCTTCAACTTCTTCAACAACCTCTATGGTATGGGCGGTCAGACTGTTGGTGAAACAATGGCTTTCAACGTACTTGCAAGAGTCGGCGCGGGTGTTAACCCCGAACAGCTTCACGCTGAAAGAGTTGACGGTTATGATCCTCTCGCAGTTATCGATGCTATTAAGAGAAAAAGAGAAATTCTCGAACAGAAAAAAGGTCCTGTTCTTATGGATACTCTTACATACAGATACACAGGTCACTCACCTTCAGACGCTATGACCTACAGAACAAAAGAAGAGGTGGACGCTTGGGAAGCACAGGATTCAATCAAGGCTTACAAAGAAAAACTCATCGGCGCAGGCATTGCGAAAGAAGAACAGTTTGCTGAAATTGATGAATACACAATCGGTCTTATCACAAAGAGCTGTAAAATGGCTTCTGACGATGAAATTTCGCCCAGAATGGACCTCTATAAAGTTCCCGATGAAATCGAAAAAATTATGTATTCCAACGGCAGCGTAGAAAAAATGGAAGACAGAAAACCTGACGTTTTAATGCCTATGGAAGAAAACGAAAGAGTAAAAGCTATTGCTAAGAAAGAACGTTTCGGTATTGACAAAAACGGTAAGCTCGTTTCTAAAAACAAAGCATACCAGCTCAGAGACGGTCTGTTTGAAGCGATTATTGACAGATACTACAAAGACCCGACTCTCATCAGCTACGGCGAAGATGTAAGAGACTGGGGCGGCGCTTACGCTGTTTACCGTGGCCTTACAGAAGCGATTCCATACCACAGACTCTTTAACTCACCTATCGCAGAAGCTGCAATCGTAGGTTCGGCTGTAGGTTACGCAATGGCAGGCGGCCGCGCAATCGTTGAGCTTATGTACTGCGACTTCCTCGGCTGTGCAGGTGACGAAGTATTCAACCAGCTCGCTAAATGGCAGTCCATGAGTGCAGGCCTTCTTAAGATGCCTGTTGTTCTCCGTGTGTCCGTTGGTTCTAAGTACGGTGCTCAGCACTCTCAGGACTGGACAGCTCTCGTTGGTCATATCCCCGGACTTAAAGCTATATTCCCGGCTACACCTTATGATGCAAAGGGTCTCATGAATGCTGCGTTAAACGGAACAGATCCTGTTGTCTGCTTCGAAAGCCAGAGAATTTATGATATAGGCGAACTGTTCCATGAAGGCGGCGTTCCCGAAGGTTATTACGAAATTCCTCTCGGCGAGCCTGATATTAAGCGTGAAGGCAGTGACATCACAATTTTAACTGTCGGTTCAACACTCTACACAGCTTTAAAAGCTGCTGATGAGCTTAAAGAAAAATATGGTATGTCCGCTGAAGTTATCGACGCAAGAAGTATTGTTCCCTTCAACTACGAAAAGGTTATCGAATCCGTTAAGAAAACAGGTAAAATCGTTCTCGCAAGTGACGCCTGTGACAGAGGTTCTATCCTTAAAGAATTTGCGGCTAACATTTCCGAACTTGCATTTGATTATCTCGATGCACCTCCGGTTGTTGTCGGTTCAAGAAACTGGATTACACCTGCTTACGAGCTTGAAGAACACTTTTTCCCGCAGGCTGACTGGATTATTGATGCAATTCATGAAAGAATCGCACCCATCCCCGGTTACACAGCAAGAAGAAACTTCACAGATGCTGAAAAGCTCCGCAGAGCTAAAGCCGGCGTATAAAAAAACTTTAAAGGAAGCAGAAAACTTTTTTCTGCTTCCTTTTTTATTGTATATTTTTGCCAAAAATCCATAATAATAATTGGCATAAACATAATTGACAATAAATGGTGTACATGGTAAAATAAGTTGATTCTGAAAAAAGGGGTTAATAATATGGGTAATGAACTTATAAAAAAGTACGGCCTGTTTACAGCTATTGCAATGGTAGTCGGTATAGTAATAGGCAGCGGTGTATTTTTTAAAGCGCAAAACATTTTAAACATTACAGGCGGCAACATGGCTCTCGGAACAGTTGCATGGATTATCGGCGGTATAGTAATGATAGTTTGTGCATTCTGCTTTGCCACAATGGCAACAAAGTTCGAGAAGATAAACGGTCTGGTTGACTATGCCGAAGCGGCTTGCGGCAAAAATTACGCGTACTACATTGGCTGGTTTATAACAACCATTTATTATCCTGCAATGACATCCGTTCTCGCATGGGTATCGGCAAGATACACTCTTGTAATTTTCGGACAGATGGACCCCACAACAGGCACCTGTCTTGCTCTTGCGGGATTCTATCTCTGCTTAAGCTACGGAATGAATGCACTTTCGCCCGTTTTGGCAGGTAAATTCCAGGTTTCAACCACAGTTATAAAGCTTATTCCTCTTGTTCTTATGGCGGTTGTCGGAACGGTTTACGGTCTTATATTTACTCCTGACGGAGCTTCTGCACCTCTTTTAATAAGCAATTTCTCAGTTGAGGGTAACAGCAGTATGACCGCACTTTTTGCGGCAGTTATTGCTACCGTTTTCGCTTATGAGGGGTGGATTATAGCGACCTCCATAAACTCGGAAATAAAGGACGCAAAGAAAAACCTTCCGATTGCACTTACGCTCGGCACACTTATTGTAATGATAGTATATATTGCTTATTACATCGGTGTTGCCGGCGGAGCGGCAGTCAGTTCACTTCAGACAGACGGAGCAACCATTGCCTTCTATAATATTTTCGGCAGTGTATTCGGTACAATACTAAATGTATTTATTGCAGTATCCTGCCTTGGTACATTAAACGGTCTGATGCTTGGCTGCACAAGAGGACTCTATGCTCTTTCCGCAAGAAAAGAAGGTCCCAGACCTGAAATGTTCTCGGTTGTTGACCCTGCGACAAATATGCCGAACAATGCGGCAATATTCGGGCTTTTAGTCACTGCCGCATGGCTGTTTTACTTCTATCTCGCAAACCTCAGCAGAAGCTTTGTGGCGCAGTATGATGCACAAACCGCAAACGGGCTTATCAAGATGATAGGCACCTTAGATGCACAGTCGGGTGTTATTTCGGTCAACTGGTTTGGTTTTGACTCGTCCGAGATTCCGATTGTAACGGTTTACGCGCTCTATCTGCCGATATTTATTAAGATGATTACATTTAAAGAATTTTCGACATTTAAGAGAATAGTAATGCCGATATTTGCAATTATCTGCTCGGTATTCATGGTATATGCAACATTATACGCTCATAAGTGGGGCGTCGCATTCTACCTGATAATATTTGCGATTATTATGATAATCGGCGCAATTTGCAGAAAAAAGAATGCTTAAATAAAAAACTCCCTCTAAGGGGAGTTTTTTTGTGCAACTATTAAAACGGGTTGAAGCTGAACGCCCGAAAGTGCAGCCTCAAGAGCCGGTTTTACCATCGAAAAATCAGCAATCATTGAAGTATGCTTTTTTATTGGGTCATCCTGACCGTAGGGGACAAAAAATACATTTTTTACATTCTGGAGCTGACCTATATTTCGGTAGCTTGCGCCTAAAGCGTCGTTTGTTGCTATGGCAATTAAAAGAGGCCTGCCGTTGCGCAGGTGAGCTTTTACTGCCATTGTAACCGAGCTGTCTGTAATTCCGGCGGCAAGCTTTGACAGCGTGTTGCCGGTACACGGAGCAACTATAAGCGCGTCAAAGAGCTTTTTCGGACCTATCGGCTCGGCATCTTTAATGGTACATATAATTTGATTTCCCGTTATTTCAATGAGCTGGGACTTAAAATATTCAGCGCTGCCGAAACGGGTATCTGTACAGGCAGCCATTTCACTCATTATAGGAAAAACGTTTGCACCTGATTCGGCAAGAATGCCGGCCTGCTCAATCGCTTTTGACATTGTGCAGAATGAGCCGGTAAGAGCAAAGCCGACATCAAGACCGTTTAGAGTCATTTCTTCTCCTCCTTTATATTTCATTCAGTATATTAGCTACGGTGTCCTTTATAATTTTTCCGGCGGTAGCAGGGGCAGCTTTGCCGGGGATGGAAAGTGCCCAGATTACTTTTATGCCAAGCTGGGCGGCACTTTCGAGATCGACTCCGCCGGGTTTTGAGGCAAGGTCAATGATTAAAGTGCCCGGTCTGACATTTCTTAATAGGTCGCGATCAAATATGAGGACGGGAACAGTATTGAAGATAACGGTTGATTCATGGGCGATGTTGCTTAAATCGCCGGTGTGAACAGATTTATATCCAAGAGATTCTATCCAAGCCAAATCGCCGTGATTTCGGGCACTGCAGACAAGATCGGCACCAAGTGAATGAAGGATATGGGCAAGGATTTTCCCAATTCTGCCAAACCCGGTAATCAGACATTTTGTGCCGTGAATTGTCCGGTCAAGCTCATCCATTGCAATGGCAAGAGCACCCTCGGCAGTCGGAACAGCATTCAAAACCGCAAATTCTTCTCTGTTGATATAGTCAATGCATCTGATGCCTTTTTCTTCGCAAATATGAACAAACGGAGCAGACAGCTTGCCACCAATAATTATATGGTCGGAGGACAAATGAGAAATAAGTGTGTGTGCCGATAAAACATCCCTCCAGCAGGGAGTAGAAATATTCATATTTTCGTCGCAGGGAGAAATACCCAAAAGAACGGTACTGCTGTCTTTTAAAGCCTCTGTCAATGAATCGGCGGTATTTATAAGGCTTGAGTCAAACCCGTAGACCGACACGTCATATCCGTCTTTTGAAAAGTACTCTGCGACGCTGATTTGTCTTTTATCTCCACCTATCACGGTAATTCGTCTTCTCATACATCCTATATCCTTTCACTCATATCTTTCTATACTTTATAATATGCCGACACAGGGAAAATGTTATTGACAAAAGCCGCATATAAAGATATATTAATATTGTAAGAAGTTTTCGGAGGCGGACATGAACAATCTCAACCAATACGAAAAAATACCGATAGCCGACAAAAATTTTCCCGTTCGGCTTGTTAAAATGAAAAGTAGAGATTGGTGTGCCATGCCCCATTGGCATGAGCACATGGAAATTCTTTATTTTATGAAAGGGACGGGCTGGGTGAATTGCGGCGCAAATAAACTTTCGGTGGGGAAGGGTGTTCTTATTACCGTAAACTCCTGCGAGCTTCATTCAATTTACGGAGACGACGAAATTGAGTATTATTGCATAATACTAAATCCGTCTATGTTTAAAGACGTTGGCTGTGAAAACATACTTTTTAAAACGAAAATTCAGGATGACCGTCTTGTTGAAGGTTATTTTAAGGAGATTTTTAAGGAAAAGGAAGAAAAAATAAACGGGTATGACATGGTGGTAAAGGGCGACGTTTATAAACTGCTGGCTCATTTGATGAGGGATTATGATACTGTCAGACTAAGCGACCGCGAGAATTTGAATTACCTGACGAAACAGCAAAGACTAAGCGAATTATTAAAGTTCATTGAAGAAAACTACGCCGAAAATTTAACTACCGCTCAGCTTGCGGAAAAGTGTTTTCTCAGCGAATATTATTTCTGTAGACTCTTCAAAAAAGAAACGGGCCACTCGCTTACCGAATACATAAATAAACTGAGGATTGAAAAGTCATTGCTACTGCTTAAAAACACTCGGCTTTCCATTGCCGAAATTTCCTCCCAGGTAGGCTACAGCGATTCCAATTATTTTTGCAGAATATTTAAAAAATATATGGGAACAACCCCCAATTCAACAAGATAAAAAACGGTGAAATACTAAATGTATTTCACCGTTTTATTTTATGGGTTTGTCCGTTTTTAAGTTATAAAGCTTTTTTCAATTCCTCTGTTTTATCTGTTTTTTCCCATGAAGGGCTTAGGTCCTCTCTGCCCATGTGACCGTAAGCGGAAAGGGGAGTATATATAGGTTTTCTGAGGTCGAGATTATCAATAATTGCAGCGGGGCGTAGGTCAAATACTTTTGTAATCACCTGCTCAATATCGCTGTCGGGGTGCGTTCCCGTGCCAAAGGTATTTACATGAACCGAAAGGGGTCTTGCAACACCGATGGCATAGGCAATCTGCACCTCGCATTTTTTCGCAATACCTGCGGCAACTATATTTTTGGCAACATATCTTGCCGCGTAAGCCGCACTTCGGTCAACCTTTGTGGGGTCTTTGCCTGAGAAGGCGCCGCCGCCGTGACAAGCATAACCGCCGTAGGT
>JBAYOS010000014.1:0-14897 GCA_041678125.1 Monoglobales bacterium | reverse complement strand
GATTGGTTATGGTGTAAGAGAGGTAATCTCGGCAGGTAGTTGCGGTGCTCTGGAAAAGTTCCCCGAAAGTACATTCCTCGTACCAAACAAGGCTCTGCGTGATGAGGGAACATCTTATCACTATGCGCCCCCTTCTCGATTTGTGGAAATCAGCGAGAAGGCAAGAAAAGCAATTGAAGAAACCATTCTTGAGCATAGTATGAAATATCAGGAGGTTATAACCTGGTCAACGGATGGATTTTTCCGTGAAACCAAAGAAAAGGTGGCTTATCGCAAAAGTGAAGGCTGTGCAGTTGTAGAAATGGAATGTTCTGCTCTGGCGGCCTGTGCTGATTTCAGAGGGGCAACCTGGGGTATGATACTTTATACCGCAGACAGTCTTGCAGATGTTGACAAATACGACGAAAGAAACTGGGGCGGTAATGCATACGAATATGCACTTACGCTCTGCCTTGATGCGGTTATCAAATTATAAGAACAGTTAGAATCAATCTTTTTTTTGTGATATAATTTTATTGAGGTGAATGAAATGAGGACTGAAAAAGAAATATACGATTTAGTTTTGAATTTTGCTTTTCAAGATGAGAGAATTAGAATTGTAACTCTTGAGGGGTCTCGCACTAATGTTAATATACCAAAAGACAATCTTCAAGATTATGATATTACTTTTTTTGTTATAGATATGGGAGAATTTTTGAAAAGCGATGACTGGCTTAGTGTTTTTGGTAACAGAATTATGATGCAAAAACCTGAAGATATGGAATTATTTCCTCCAGAAGAAAAAGGATTTTCTTATATAATGCTTTTTGATGATGGTGTAAAGATTGATTTAACTTTGTTACCTGTTTCAATGCTTGAGGAGTATCTTACTCGCGATAAACTTGTAAAAATCATGTTAGATAAAGATAATATGATTAAAACAGAAATAGTTCCCACAGATGAAGATTATTACATTAAGTGTCCAACAGAAAGAAAGTTTGATGACTGTTGTAACGAATTTTGGAATGTTGCAACATATGTATCCAAGGGCTTACTTCGTGGTGAAATACTATTTGCAATAGACCATATGAATGAAGTATTACGTCATGAGCTTCTTAGGATGATTAGTTGGTATGTCGGTACTGAAAAAGGATTTAATTTCAGTTTGGGTAAAAACTATAAATTTTTAGATAAGCATATTTCAAAAGAATTGTGGGATAACTTACTAAATACATATTCAATGAGTTCGTATGAAGAAATGTGGAAATCGTTTGATTTGTGTCTATGTTTGTTCAAAAAAATATCTAAAAAAGTGGCAGATTCACTTGGTTATAATTATCCTGATTATGATGAAAACGTTACAAAATATTTGGAAACACAAAAGAGAATTTCAAATAAATATCTTTATGGTAATAGGTATTGACAAATTCCAATTTGTCGAACTTACTCTAAATTAGCAAAGACCGCTTACATCGTGTAGGCGGTCTCTTTTCGTGTTCAGATATATTTGATTTTGAGCTTTCTTTTCTTGGTTGAAAGCACCTTGCAGAGAACATCGTCAACTCCGTCGGTGTATCTGCCTTGTGAAATCAGACTGTTCTTTAAGCGGATAAGTGTTTGTATTACTCTGCTATATTCGTCATCATTAAGATAGATATGGAACTTTTCTTCTCTCACAGTCGCTTCCTCCATTCATTGAATTTTGCTCTGATTACCGAAACATCTGCTTCGACATCAGAATAAATAAAGATATGTACGCTTTTGAAAACTGCTTTTACTCTGTCGGCATACTCCGCTTCCGTTTCGGTTGTCTTAAAAGGGAGTTTTACGAGTTTTATATTTCGTTGCTTGCATAAGTGGCTTTTGAGAACCTCCATATGTTCTGAGCCGTTCGTAAATTCTATCGCCAGCTTTTCTGACGGAATGTATGTTTCAAGAGGTATTCCCAATAGTTTATCCGAACCGAGCTGTACCTTTAGTCCTTTTTGATTGGCGTAATAGGCGACAGCCAAGCCGGGGAACACGGAGCGATATTCGTTTTCGCACACAGTGCATTTTTCTCCGATAATTGTTCTGTCGCTGATTTTTGCTTTCCAAGAGTGTCCAAGTGAACATTTCCACCACACACTTTTCATTGACTTTCTTGACACTTGTGTCGGGAGCAGAGAGTTTTTTTCGTAATCCCATTCAGCAAGCAGTTTCCTGTCCGTTGTGGCTAAATCATTGTATCCTGCAAGAACCGCCCTGTCCGCACAAACCGGGCATACTGTTCCTTTTACACGAGCATTGATAACGGACTTCCACTCATTGCCACAGGTCTTACACTTCCACCAAACATTGTGTCTTGATTTTGCGTTTACCTCATCAGGCATTAGGGGATAATTTCTTTCTGACCACTCAGCCGCAAGGTCAGGGTGCGTAGTCGCCAAGTCATTAAATCCTTTGAGCAATGTATATCCGCTACAATACGGACATCTGCTCCCACCGGAACGGGTTGAAATAAGAGTGTACCACTCGTTTCCGCAATCTTTGCATTTCCACCAAGCCTTACTGTTTGCAAAGGCTGTTACCATTGTAGGCAGCAACGGAAGATTTCTGTCAGACCATTCAGCAGCAATATCGGGATACTGTGAAGCAAGGTCATTGAATCCGGCAAGGACTTTATTATGTGAGCAGTATGGACAGCCTGTGCCGTTTACCGTTCTGCTTTTAACGCTTGCTTCCCATTCGTGTCCGTGTTTACATTTCCAAATAATCTTCTTATGAGAAGCGACAGATACCTCGGTAGGCTTTAATTTGTTCTTTTTAGACCACTCCTGAGCCAACAGGGGCTTCAATGTGGCTAAATCATTGATACCCTCTATTACTCTCGCTCCTGAGCATATCGGGCATTTCTCGCCCTTTGAACGAGCTTTGACGCTCGTTTCCCACTCGTGTCCGCAAGCACCTTTCCACCACACTCTTTTATTTGAACCGAAGGTTATCTTATCCGGCGTTAGCGGTAAGTTCTTCTCTGACCATTCAGGAATAAGCTCCGGATGAACGCTTGCTAAACTGCCCGTCATAGTACAACCACCCCTTCCTTTGTGATTATCCCAATTATATTGAGAAAATCGGGATTGGTGTAGTTTGCGAATAATAAGAAAGACCTTGGGAGAAAATATCTCTCAAGGTCAATAAGTGATTCCTCAGTTAGAATTTTATCTTTCCTGTCGGGCAATAAGAGTGGTTACACTATAATAAATCATCACTAAACCCGCACTTAAAATTGCCCCGCCAATAATATCAGTAATCCAATGAACACCGGATATCAACCTGCCAATTACCATAAAAGCAGTAAATGCAATTAAAGCAAAGGCAAATGCTCTTTTCATTTTTGTATTTCTAATTCTACTGTTTAGCTGCATAACAGCTGTCGGCATAACACACATAACAAGCAAGGTTGTCGATGATGGATACGAAGCTTCAAGAAAACCGTTAATCAATACCGGGCGGTAATTGACAACATAAAATTCAAAAAACAAATATGCCGCCATTACAACAATATAGAATGCTCCCAACACCAAAATACTGGAATCGACCTTGAATAAGCTTTTTCTTTTAATAAGCTGTATAAGTCCAAGCAACGCAAATCCCAAAATAAAGCAAAGCGGTATCAGTCCTAACCAGTCCGTAACGGTATATATTGCCATATGCACACCTGTCAGGCTGTGGATAAAGCCGTTCAAGGTTGCAAATCCAACAGAAGAGTTTTGTGGCCCGATGGGCTGAACATCAATAAGGCTTATTGCCACTGTCCACAAAATAAATAACACTACCATTGCTATTCCTGAAAGCAATACTTTTTGACTTTTTTCTTTTTTCATTTTTATCAATCCTTTGCCATAATTATTTGGCTTTCGCCTGTTTACAATATAGGTGGAATGAATAAAAATGAAAAGAATTTCACCGTCACATTGGCGACACGCTTCGTATCATCGCCATTTTATCAGCATCAGAGACTTTATCGCCAAGAAAACAAAAGTGAAAAAGGCTGCATAAGGTTGAAGTGTTATCATAAATTCTATTGTAGCAACTGTGCTTAACACAATGGATATTTGATGTTTGTGTTTCAACCAAAACACTGCTTCATAATTTTGTAGAGCGAGAAGCAAAACACCTGTAAGTACAATTCCAAATACAATAATTAAATACGGTATTTTGATATACTGCGGGGTACCTGTCAGCGAAAGTAAAGATACCTCTTTTATAATCTCATCACCCTTTTGTCCAAAGAAAGGCAGAAACAGAAACATAATCAAACTGCAATCGAGTAAACCAAACACTAAGTCTCTTGTATGTTTTTCCTTTTGCTTATTATCCTCGTCAGCAATTTTAAGTATTTCTTCACCGGACAATAACTCATCTATTGACACTGAAAAAAACTTTGAAATTGCTTTTAATGACTCGATATTGGGAACTCCTCTGCCGGATTCCCACTTAGAAATTGCAGTGCGAGACACAAATAACGCTTCCGCAAGTTCTTCCTGCGTGAGTCCTTTTTCTTTCCTCAACTCTTGTAATTTTTCACTTAATTCCATAATAAACATTCCTTTTGCACTCAGATACGAATGTATCCTTTATTAGAAATGGGCAATCCCACTATGGGACTGCCCATTCATTCCGTAAATTATGCGATTTTTTAGTCTCTGCACCGTTTTTAGCACCGATTGGTGTAAATTTGGTGTAAAGAGGTAAATTTATTCGGTTTGGAAAGTCCCGAAACCCGCATAAATACTGGGGTTTTCTTACTTGTCGTTCGGTAAGGACTTCATTGTCGGGAACAATAAAACGTCGCGGATTGCGGCTGAGTCTGTCAGAAGCATACACATGCGGTCAATGCCGAAACCTATGCCGCCTGTGGGTGGCATACCGATTTCAAGGGCATTCATGAAGTCCTCATCCGTGGTATTTGCTTCTTCGTCACCCTGTGCCAGAAGCTCTTCCTGCGCCTTGAAACGTTCCCTCTGGTCAATAGGGTCATTAAGCTCTGAATAAGCATTTGCCATTTCCCAGCCATTCATAAAGAATTCAAAACGTTCAACGTATTCGGGATTCTCGGGTTTTTTCTTTGTGAGCGGTGAAATCTCAATGGGGTGGTCCATAACGAATGTAGGCTGAACCAAATGTTCTTCCACAAATTCCTCAAAGAAAAGATTTAAAATATCGCCTTTTTTATGGCGGTCTTCATACTCAACGTGATGTTTATCAGCAACAGCTCTCGCCTCTTCAAGAGTGTGGATATCGTTAAAGTCAACACCCGAATATTTTTTAACCGCATCAACCATGGTAATTCTTTCAAACGGCTTGCCTAAATCCATTTCAATGCCATTATATACGATTTTAGTTGTACCCAAAACCTCTGTAGCGACGTGACGATAAAGCTTTTCGGTCAGATCCATCATACCGTGGTAGTCTGTGTAAGCCTGATAAAGCTCCATAAGAGTAAATTCGGGATTGTGGCGGGTATCTAACCCCTCGTTTCTGAAAACTCTTCCTATTTCATAAACCTTTTCAAGTCCGCCTACAATAAGGCGTTTTAAATATAGTTCAAGTGAAATCCTGAGTTTAAAATCCTCATCAAGCGCGTTAAAATGCGTCTCAAAAGGACGAGCCGCGGCACCGCCCGCGTTTGAAACCAGCATAGGCGTTTCAACCTCTAAAAAGCCTTGACTGTTTAAGTAACTGCGGATAGAGGAAATAATTTTCGAACGCTTGATAAATGTATCCTTAACCTCATTATTCATAATAAGGTCAACATACCGCTGACGGTAACGAAGGTCGGTGTTGGTCATACCGTGGAATTTCTCGGGGAGAGTCATAAGTGACTTGGATAAAAGCGTCAGTTTAGCCGCTCTTACCGACATTTCCCCTGTTTGCGTGGTGAATACTTCACCCTCTGCACCGATTATATCACCAATGTCAAGCTTTTTAAATCTTGCATATTCCTCTTCGCCGAGTATATCTTTTTTAACAAAAATCTGCACCTGCCCGTCAATATCGGCAATATGGACAAATCCTACTTTACCCATAACGCGTTTTGACATTATACGGCCGGCAAGAACAACATTCTGACCGTTAAGCGGTGAAATTTTAGCTTCAATAATCTCGGTTTCTTCGCTGCCTTTTTTGGTTATTTCTCTTTTTTCGATTGTATAGTTATCCCTGACATCTTTTGAAGTGTGTGTCCTGTCAAATTTTGTAATTAAAAAAGGGTCCCTGCCCTCAGCAACAAGTTCTGCCAGCTTATCTCTTCTGATCTGTAAAAGTTCGCTGAGCTGAACCTCCTGATTGTTATTCTGTTCGCTCATTTTATCACCTATTATTTTTTCTTTGAAATATCCTCAATTGTAATTTTCATAGCTCCGCCGGGTGCATCAACCTCAACAGTTTCACCCTTTTTTCTGCCGATAATAGCTCTTCCTATCGGAGAATCC
The DNA here is from genome assembly GCA_041678125.1 of Monoglobales bacterium. Taxonomy (GTDB): domain Bacteria; phylum Bacillota; class Clostridia; order RUG12999; family RUG12999; genus RGIG7450. Next base: position 8,442 of record JBAYOS010000014.1, on the reverse strand, counting down.
TTTGACATTTTAGGATTCTTTGTGTCAAACATATTCGCAGTAGCGCCGGTAAGCTCAAATTTCTTCTCGTTTCCCGCAGCATCTTTTATGGTTACAACCATACCGATATTTACGGTTGAAAGGTCGGTAAGGTCATGCTCAACAATCTCTGCGTTTTTAAGCTTAGTTTCATATTCTAAAATAAGTGCCGCATTTTCTGCCTGTTCCTGTTTTGCTGCATCATATTCCGAGTTTTCCGAAAGGTCACCGTAGCCTCTTGCCTGATTTATTTTTTCTGCTATCTCTCTTGTTTTTTCATTCTTAAGATATGCGAGCTGTTCGCTCAGCTGGTCATACTCTTCCTGAGTCATTAAAAACTTTTGTTTAGCGGTCATATATAATACCCTCCAAGTTTAATCAATTCATAAATTTTATTATAACCTATTTTGAAATTAATGTCAATATGCGGATTTGCCAAAAATAGTCATACCCTGCTCTATATTTGCATATTCTTATTTTGAAAGAAAAATTTGGACATGGAGGTAGTAAAATGGAAATACAAAAAAAAGAAGTATCGGTTAATATTCCGGTTGCCGATTTTGAAGCTTCTGTAATAGTAGACTCGGACGCCATCGTAAATGATTCCAAACCCGACCTTTTAAAAATTTTGTATATCGATCCGGTCGTCAGCATTACAAGAGCGGACGTATTAAATGGAAAGATGATGGTTTACGGTCACGTTACATACAAGGTGCTCTATCAGCCGGATGAATTAGGCTGTGTCAACAGCATTACAACAGGCGCAGATTTCTCTCATATGGAAGAAAATCCCGCATTTTCCGAGGGTATGTATCCGCAGGTTAATGCCGAAGTGGAACACCTTGAATCAGAAATAATCAACAGTCGAAAAATCAAGATTAGGTCGGTAATCGCACTGGAAGGCAGCGTGCAGAAAAATGAGAATGTTATGCTTCCTCTTGATGTCGCAGGTGATAATCTGCAGGCAAAGCATACCACCTTCGGCGGCTATTCGAGATTGCTTAACAAACGTGATATTATAACCGTTTCCGACCTGCTCTCGCTCCCTGCCGGAAAACCGAATATGGGAAGTGTCTTAAAACATGATGCCGCTCTGCGCAACAAAGACGTTAAGATTATCGCAGGCAAGGTTATCATTAAAGGAGACATTAAGCTTTGCACACTCTACACTCCCGAAGGCCAAAATACTGTTGAATTTTGCCATCATAATATGCCCTTTACGGAGATTTTAGACGCCGAGGGCGTGACCGAGGAGCAGCTCTGCCATGTAAAAACGGAAATTGAAGATTGCGACTTTTCACTTGCAACAGACTCTGACGGCGATATCCGTAATATTAACGCAAGTGTTCGCATAGGTGTAAAAATCAGCGCTGACTCGCCCATTTCCGAAAATGTTGTCACAGATGCCTACAGTCTGACCGATAACCTTGACATAAGTTACACCCCTATTACAATAAAAAATCCCGTTCGCACATCCGAATTTGACCATGCCGTCAACTGCGTAGTACGTCCAAACTTTGGCAAACCAATTCAAGCGGTGTATAATATGAATGCAAATCCTGTAATTACATCAATGACTACCGAGGACGGCAAAATGTCTGTTGAGGGATATCTTGACCTTTCCTGCCTGTGTATAACCGCCGACGAAAACTGCCCCATTGCTACGCACGACGAGGAAGTACCCTTTAAAATTGAATGGGCTGACCCGGGCTGCCAAAGCAATATGGAGCCATCGGCTGAAATTGAGGTAAATCACATAAATTACGAACTTGGAAATGCAGGAGCGATTGATGCAAGGATAGTTCTTGCCTGCAATACTCAGCTATATGAAAACGGCAAAATAAATATTGTTGACGAGCTAAAGTCTACCGGAGTTGCAGAAGGCAAATACCCGTCTATTGTTCTCTATTTTGTTCAAAAAGATGATACTCTTTGGGATATTGCCAAGCGCTATCATACAAAATCCGAATATATCGAGGAGCTTAACGGTCCCGACTGCAATCCGCCCAAATGCGGAAGTCAGCTTATAATTCCTAGAGGATAATTTTCACCCCTCCGCAGTGCGGAGGGGTTGTATTATTAAAATAAAAAGGTCTCCACCTCGGCGGAGACCTTAAAGTCAGCTTACCTCTTTTTCATCAAAGAGTTTTTGCCCTTTTCTTATTACAACCGGCGATTTTTTCTCAATTACCGTTTCGGCAGTAATTATACATTTTTCAATGGTATCGTCCGAGGGGACCTCGTACATAATGTCCATCATTATTTCTTCTAATATCGAACGAAGTCCGCGGGCGCCCGTGTGCTTTTCCATTGCTTCCTTTGCAACCTCGCGAAGTGCCTCCTCCTCAAATTCCAGCTCTACGCCGTCGTATGAGAACATTTTCTTATATTGCTTGACAAGCGCGTTTTTCGGTTCCTTTAAGATTGTAAAAAGCGCATCTTCATCAAGCATATCGAGAGAAGCAATAAGCGGCAGCCTGCCGATAAACTCAGGAATAAGACCGTATTTCAGCAAATCCTGAGGAATCACCTTCGAGAAAATTTTGCTCGATTCAATGTCATTTTTCAGCATAAGCTGAGATTCAAATCCAAGAGTTTTCTTGCCAATCCTGTTTTGGATTATTTTGTCAAGCCCGTCAAACGCCCCTCCGCAAATAAAGAGGATATTTGAGGTGTCAATTTGAATAAATTCCTGATGCGGATGCTTTCTGCCCCCCTGAGGCGGCACTGAAGCTATCGTTCCTTCAATAATTTTCAGGAGCGCCTGCTGAACACCCTCACCGCTGACATCACGGGTAATTGACGGGTTTTCGTTGCGGCGGGATATTTTATCAATTTCGTCTATATAGATAATTCCGCGTTCCGCAAGCTCAACGTCATAATCCGCTGCCTGAATGAGTCTTAGAAGAATATTTTCAACGTCTTCCCCCACATAGCCTGCCTCGGTAAGCGTAGTGGCATCGGCTATTGAAAAGGGTACTTCAAGAATTCTTGCAAGCGTTTGTGCAAGCAAGGTTTTTCCCGAACCCGTCGGACCGAGAAGCAATATATTAGTTTTTTGAAGCTCTACTCCATCTGCATTAAAATCCTTGCTGCCCAGTCGCTTATAATGATTATAAACGGCGACACTAAGCACTTTTTTCGCCTCGTCCTGACCTATGACATACTGGTCAAGAATTTCTTTGATTTCCTTAGGCTTAGGCATTCTTTTAACCGATTCTACCGTTTCCTCCACCGAACTTTCCTGCAGCGAATTTAAACATTCAACCACGCAATCGCCGCAGATATAGGATTCGGGTCCCTGTATAAGCGGACAAGTCAGCTGGCTCTCGGTTTTCCCGCAAAATGAACAATATCGCTGATTTTTTGTATCACGCGCCATAGAATTCTCTCTTTCTATCTTTTTGAAATAATTTTATCTATAAGGCCGTAGTCTAACGCTTCTTCTGCGGACATATAGTTATCTCTGTCAGTATCTTTCATAATTGTTTCAAGCGGTTTACCTGTATTTTCAGCAAGTATTCCGTTGAGTTTATTTTTCATCTTTAGAATATTTTTCGTATAGATTTCAATATCAGTCGCCTGTCCCTGTGTGCCGCCGAGAGGCTGATGAATAAGAATTTCGCTGTTCGGGAGTGCCATTCTTTTGCTTTTCGCACCTGATGATAATAGGAATGCGCCCATGCTTGCGGCAAGTCCTACACAAATTGTGGAAACGTCCGCCTTTATATAATTCATTGTGTCATAAATTGCAAGGCCTGCTGTTACACTGCCGCCGGGGCTGTTGATATAAAAGTTTATATCCTTATCGGGAGCTTCGCTTTCAAGGAACAGAAGCTGCGCGATAATCGCGGACGCTGATTCGTCAGTAACCTGACCGTTTAAGAAAACTATTCTGTCAACAAGCAGTCTGGAATAAATATCATAGGAACGCTCTCCCCTGCTCGTCTGCTCAACTACATATGGGATGGGAACGAAATTTTTTTCAAACATTTTTATCTCACCTTTCTTTAAATAAAATCAGCGCGGATGTGCCACCGACTGCAGGTCGGCGGAACCTTATGACCCGCGCTTTTTGTGTAAATAATATTAGGAAATTTTAGCTTCGTCAATAAGAAGATCAATTACTTTTCTTGGAACAAGATTGCTCTTAATCTGATCCATACTTAAAATTTGTTTTATTTTTTCCACTTCCATTTTATACTGCTCTGCAAGCTTTGCGACTTCCTCCTTAGCCTCTTCGTCGGAAACTGTGATGTCCTCAGCTTTTGCAATAGCATCAATGAGAAGGTTTATTTCAACATCTTTCTTTGCCTGGTCTCTTACGCCCGTCTTGAAATCTTCAACGCTTCCGCCTGTAAATTCAAGATACTGCTCAAAAGTAATTCCGGGCATCTGTGCCTGAATTTTATATTTTGCATCCTCAAGATACTGCTCAACCTGGTTGTCAATCATAACCTCGGGTATCTCAACCTTCATTGTCTTAACAGCAGCTTCTAAAACTGCATCCTCCTGCTCACGCTGTGCGCGGGTCTTGGCATTTTCCAGCAGGCGTTTTTTTGTTTCTTCCTTAAGCTGCTCAAAGGTATCAAATTCGCTTACATCTTTTGCAAACTCATCGTCCAGCTCGGGATATTCCTTTTTCTTTAAAGCATTGAGTTTAACCTTAAATACTGCAGGTTTGCCGGCTAAGTCTTTCGCATGATATTCTTCAGGGAAAGTTACGTTTACATCAAATTCGTCACCGATGCTTTTGCCGACTATCTGCTCCTCAAATCCCGGGATGAACTGACCGCTGCCGAGTGTAAGGTTGTGGTTTTCACCTTTACCACCCTCAAAGGCAACTCCGTCAACAAATCCTTCGAAATCAATTATCGCTACATCGCCCTCTGCTGCGGGTTTATCTGTTACATCAACAAATCTTGCGGCTCTTTCTTTCATATTATTGATTTCCGCGTCAACATCCTCGTCTGTTACCGCATACTCAACTTTTTTAACCTTAACACCTTTATACTTGCCAAGTTCGGGAACAGGTCTTGTTGTAACTGTTGCAGTGTAAACGAAGTCTTTACCGCTGCCGATTTCTTTAATTTCAACCTCCGGACGGTCGATCGTGTCAATCTTTTCGTCCTCAATAGCTTTCGGGTATGTATCCTGCATAATAAAATCTGCAGCATCATCATAGAATATTACTTCGCCATACGTCTTTTCAATAAGACCTCTTGGCGCTTTGCCCTTCCTGAAACCCTGTATATTTATATGCTTTACATTTTTTAGGTATGATTTATGCATAGCCTTGTCAAATTCCTCGGCAGGAACTGTAATTTCAATTTTAACTTTATTGGTTTCAACCTGTTCTTTTGTAATTTTCATTTTTAATCTATCCTTTCAGACTTTAATACTAATACCATTATAATATTTAATTATACCCTAAACACCTATATATTTTCAATATAATTTTTCACCAAATAATTAGCCGCTATTGGTGCATTATATATAAATTATATCCACAATTTTCAATTATAAAACCGTTTTCCTTCAACAAAGAGTGCTACTTTTTAACATTTATCTCCGTGATTACGGTCTCTACTACTATTTCGGGGGTGCTGATGGATAAATGTGAGCCGACGGAAAGCTCCCGCTTGTTTGAAACCATAATACTGTCCACAGTCTTGATGCCGCTGACCTCAACGGAAACTTCAATCGAAAATTTATCGGGGGATTCGGATAATGCCATGGTTCCGTCCGTTTTTTTAACTGCAACCATGTATGGTTCAACCTTCTTTACTTCTTTCACAGTTCCCAAAAATACGCCTGTGGAATCATAAGCATTCTCACCTACGCTTTTTTTAAGAGCGTCAACCGACGCCTGACGGACATTTTGAACCTTAAACGTATATTCGCAGTTTACCTGCTCTGCTCCCGCAAAAGTGCCCACCGGTGCTAAAAACTTCAGTCCGACAAAAGCTGCCGCACAAATAATAAATATTACAATGGCTATATCAACTATACTTACCTTGGAAAAAAGTCTGCCCTTTTCATCTATAATCATCAGCCGTCACTCCTTTCAATATCCATTATTATACCTGAAAATGCAAATCCCGGGGTTTTAAGCGCTATTTTTTTGCCTGTCTTTATTTCCACCTGTTCAATAAAATACCCTGAGCCTTTTTTTGTGTAGGGACTTTCTACGGTGACAGTGAATCTGTATTCACCCGGCACCTGAACAGGTATAATAGTGCCTTCCTCAGCATTGTCATTGTAGGCAATGTTAGGCTCTGCCGGAGTAACTGCAACAACGGTGCCCGCCTCGCAAGCCCGTTCAATATTTCGAACGTTGTCGCCAACCTTTACAAGGTCTTTAAATTCTTCCGAAAACCCTTCAACCGCTACGGTATATCTTATCGTAGATGTGTCACTTCCTGCCGAAAGACTGACATTTGCATAATAAGCAAACGCTGCAGCAAGCATAATTGCAATAATAATTATAAAAATATCCACCACGTTAAATCTGTTTTTTCTTTTTTCCATTATCTTTTGCCTCCTACAGAGAGATATATTTCCTCAATCTGCCTTGTTGCATTTTCAGCAGTAAATTTCTCATAAAAGATTTCAGTTGCCCTTTTGCTCATTTTCCTGTAAAGCTCTTCATCCTCAGCCAAAAGCTTTATCTTTTCGGCAAGCTTTTCCCCGCTGTGAGTCGGAACCAAAAACCCGTTTTCACCGTCGGCAATCACACCGGGATTTCCGCCATAATCGGTTACAACCGCCGGGATTCCGAGGCTCATTCCCTCAAGCAGTGATATGCTTGTCGCCTCTGTACCGAAAGAAGCATTCACACTTATATCGGTTATCCCGATAAGGTTATATGCATCTCTTATAAACCCTGTGAAAAGAACATCCTTATTATCTTTAAGCTCTGCCTCCCTGCTGCCGTTTCCTGCAGCAATCAGCTTAACCTTTACTCCCTGCTCTTTTAAAATCTGCGCCGCTTTTATATAGTCGTCATGTCCCTTAACGGTTTCAAGCCGCGCCACAAGAGACACAACCTTTTCATCCTCCTTAACTCCGAATCTTGCTCTCTGAACTTTTTTTTCTTCATCAGACAGGGGTTTGAGAGGAGATATTCCGTTAAGTACAACCGATATTTTTTTGGGGCTTACGCCCATATCTGTAACGTTTTTTGCCGCCGCTTCGGCAACAGCAATAATTCTGTCCGAAAAAAGCGCGGCGATAATTTTATTAATCACTTTCCCGACAGGACTTTTCATAAACCTGCCCGGTTCAAAAACGCTGTGTCGGGTGTAAACTATACCCTTTACTCCCGCAAGTCTTGCCGCAATTCTTGCCGACAGGGTTGCATGAGCGTGAACAACATCACAGCCAAGCTCACGAAACAGCTTTCTCTGCGCGAAAATTCCCTTAATTCCGAGAGATTTATCTGCCACTCCTTCCGCTTCAATGCATTTTACGCCGAGCGCGTCAATCTCAGGTTTGAGCTTGCTTCCTCTCGGCACGACAACAGTTAAATCAAACCTATCGCGGTCATAAAACTTTGCATGAGTTATAACACATTTTCCCGCTCCGCCTATGTTAGTGTCGGAGATTATGTTAACTACTTTAAGCTTGTTCATTTAATCTCCTCCCTGACCGAAACATCCTTCAGCGCCGCTCCGAGCGCAAGTACAACAAAGAAGAAAAAGTAAATTCTGTAGTTGTACCAGACATTGTCGAACATACCCTGAACAAGATACCCTATCATTGCGGCACCAAGCGAAACCGCTGTAATTTTACAATCTGCATTTTTCATTGCCGCTGACGAAATATATTTATAGAACAAAACAATCAGCGTCAGCACCACTGCCATTCCGAGAATTCCCGTTTCAGACAGAATGTGCAGATACAGGTTGTGCGCGTGCGGCGCGGAAACTGCGTTGAGCGAATATGAGGGGTAAACATTTCCGAACGCCGCTTCCCCTATACCGACGCCGCAGAACCAGAAATCCTTGAGCATTCTGATTGTACCCTGCCAGATATATACTCTGTATGAGGTTGACGTGTCAGCCACGTTACCTATGCTGAGCAGTCGCTGCATAATTGCTTCAGGGATAAACAGCGGCGCAAGCAGAAGTGCAAAAATCATAAGCGAGGTAAGCTTTCTGCGTGTGAAAACTATCAAAACTCCGAGCGACAGCGCCATTCCTATCCAGCAACCGCGCGAGTAGGTTAAAATCATACAAATAAATTGAAGCACAAAGGTACTGAAATATATTATCTTTTTGTTTGCCGAGCCGCTTTTAAGCATCAGCCCGAAGGTTATGGGCATAACCATCAGCAGATATTCTCCGAATACGTTGGGGTTGCCGAAGGTGGAATATATTCTTCCCGCCGTTTCGCCGAACATCTCAGTATCTGTCCATGTAG
>JBAYOS010000013.1:0-14908 GCA_041678125.1 Monoglobales bacterium | reverse complement strand
CTCCTCGTTTGTCGACCGCTGCACAATAATAAGTTTTGCTTAATCTGCCCCCGGCAGCGCAAAACTTATTATTCCCACTCAACTATAAATAGTTAATCTCTCGTGATTTTCTCTATATAAAACATAGGGAAAATCTATTTTTTTATATTTTTTATATCATTTATGGTTATTATGCGTACTTTTTAGAGCCAAAATAGACCCACAACCTTACATTAAAACATTCGCTAAACACTTACAATAATGGTGCTCAATTAATAAAGAATTTCCCCTGTTTTTAATACTTCGTTAACAAAGCCGCTTTTGTCATTTTGTAAATCAAGTAATACAGGCTCTATGTCGGCACTGATATTCCGACGGAGCTTATATAACTGTTTGGATGTTTCCAAGTAATCTCCTGTAAATCCATTCAGAATAACAGCTATATCTATATCGCTATGCTCATGAGCCATACCTTTTGCATGCGATCCAAAAAGAACAACAGCAGCCGGATTCAATGTTCTTTTAACTTCCTGTGCATATTGTCCTGCTAACTTCATAACTGTTGTTTTATCCAACATAACAAATCCTCCGTTTCTGCAAAGATTGTTTTGCACCTATCCTCAGACAGCGTTGCCGCAAGTTTTTCTATCTGCTCCGGATATCGTGTCGCTATATTTAACGGATCAAGCGTATCCAGCATATCTTTGTAGTCATTGGGCATAAAATCATATATCTTGCCAATCTGCGCCAGTTTCATAAGTCCGTGAATTTTAGGAGGAATTACATCATCATTTGCAATTACAGCCTTTAGAGCTTTTTCTATGGCTTGATGACACATGAATCCAACATAAAGATATCTCTTTGTCTGTAACATTGCAGAAGCTGTTTCAATATCATAGTCTGCTAATTTAATCCAATACTCCGCTTTATCGTTCAATTTATTACTTCCTCCTTTACTCACAAAGTGTAGTAAAGCTTAAAACCACTTCTTGCATAATTATGGTTTTCATTCCTGTTTTTATTATATTACAATTCACGCTATTATTCAACTGTTTTATTTTCTGTTATCTCTACTACCTCTTCGATTCTGCATCCAAGAATAAGGCAGATTTTTTCCAATACTTCTAAAGATACATATTTATTTTTACCCATTTTAGCAAGCGTAGATGTGCTTATTCCTGTTTCCTTGCAAAGGTCAAGCTTTTTCATTTTTTTGTCTATAAGCAACTTCCACAACGGATCATATGAAATAGCCATGATTCTCACCTCCAAAAATATAATATCATAAAAGTTTTGATTTGTCAAAATAATTTTTTAATTTATTCAAAAAATGTATTGACATATCGAATGACCTGTGGTAATATAAATATAGCGAGATATTAAAATTATATTTCAATATATCAAAATATTATTAGGAGGTAACGAAAATGACCGTACAAGAAATAAGAGAAACAGTTAACCCTATGGTAATTTGGATGGCAGACGCTGTAATCCGCGAAGCAAGGAAAGCAATTACAGGTAATACCGGTTGGAATGACGTAAAACGCAGCCCGTACAACTTACCCGAAGTGGAAATGGCTGGGCAGATATTACATAGAATGTTCGACACATACGCTGCCGCAATTAAAAACGCTCTGCTGAATATGCATGAAGAGCTAAACGGAATTTACGAATTCAGAGATTTTAATTATTTTGACGAGTTTGTTAAGTCGCTTGAAAGCGAAATCTCAATAGTTAAGCTCAGGCAAGCTGATTGGGTTTTGGACCGTTGCTAAATGAATACGCCGAGCCGGGCGGCTAAACCCGGCAGAAACGGAGGTAACGATAATGATAAAATTATCAAATGTAAACGAGGTCCAAAAGGGAAACAAGGTTTTTGTTAGAGAAATCACTCCAATGTGGGACAGTGAAAAAAAGGAATATTACAATCATTGCTTTGAATATGTATTTGAAGTTATCAAAAATAACCCTAATACCCTTGGGTGTAAATATGTAAATGGCCCTTATAAAGGTAGTAGCTTTAAGTGGATAAAAGGCTATTCTCTCTTAAATGGCAAAAAAGAATATTTCCTAATTGAAAATGACAATGAGATTTTAGATAAAAATTACCGAATTTAAACTTTTTGAGCCGGGCCAATAGTATATTTTGGGAGAAAGGATGAAAGAAATGGAAATGACATTGAACTTAAAAATCACATGGAAAACAGACACAGAACAACCGTTCTTCATAGTAACGCCTACCTGCAAAACCTATTACGATACGATTACCTGCTATCCCTTATTCGTAGGAACAATGAAACAAGTAGCGAGATTTGTATCGCAGTGCTGCAACACAACAATAGAAATTGCAATTGATGAACCCATTGTAAGAAATGAAATGTCAAGAACCATAGACGAAATTAGATCAAGGTAAACGCAGAGTGACGGCCCACAGGGCCGGTAATGCGGCAGGCTGGTCACAAGCCCAGCAGAAAGGAGAAAACAATGAAAAGATACAATATTTACAAGAGTGGAAGTACTATCATCTGTACAATTAACGCAAACACAATATTAGAAGCTGCAAATCAATTTTGCAGAGATAATGGGTTAGATGCAACACTTGAAAAGTATTCCGATGATTATTATTCCATCCGGTTAAAAGGCAATTACTCCATCATGAGCGACTATTTAATAATGAGCGCATAACGCAGAGTGACACCGCTCCGGCGGTGGTAATGCGAACAGGCAGACGGTCACAATTCCGATAGCCACGCAAAAAAGAAAGGAGAAAATGAGAATGAAATTTTACAAAGTGTTTTTCCCAAGCCCGAGCATTTACGCAAACATCAGTCAAATGACATACGCTGATTACCTGAAGATTCTTGCAGAATGGCGAGCAGAGGCAAGACGGCAGATGGTCGAAACCGGGGCCGATCACGTTATATATGGTTCTCGAAGCTACAATGAGGACGGCACGCTCAAGGAAATGCATATGTACATGCTTCCGCTTAGCGATATCGAATTCAACAAAAGAACAAGCAAAGTAAACGATTTAATTCTTGCAGTACACAGATAGAAATGAAAAAGTTGCTGACCTATCGGCATGACGGGGAGAAAGGAAATCATTATGCAGAAATTGACTTTAACTTTTAAAGGCTATGACAGTTGGGACAGGCCCGTTTATGAATGCAATGACCGGTTGTATGTTGATACAGATCCTCGCAGCTATCGCAGGCCTAACATTTGCACCAAGTACAAAAAAGCTTTTGACGGAGAGCCGGATATACCCATTTCAGAGGATATCAAAATCGAATTCGTTCCCGAACGTATTGTATGGGTATAAAAAATGATATATTATAAACGATATATATTATAGACAAGTTTTATAGTCCAAACTTGAGAAATGGGGAAAATGAATGAAAAGCAATCCAAAGCAGCTTTTAAGGCTTTTTCGGGATTTGGCAGACAGTAAAGATTATAAGCAAACAGAGGAACATAAGACAACGCACGCAAATGCCTATGATTATTTTGTAGAACCTTTGCGCAAGGCAAGTTATGACAAAGGAATTGAGGCTGAAAATGTTTATCTGTTCGCTCAACGCAACGCAGAATATAACGGCTTTGTAAATGGATTCAGCCTTGCAGTGAAAATTATGACCGAATGCTTCGGCGATGAGCCTCAAAATCCGGAATGAGCAAAGAGAAAAAGGGCGCTTATAGCAAGCGTCCTTTTCATCATTTTTTTGCGGTTGATCGAGTGTGCCTCTTCCCAAGGGAATGAGCATCGGGAATACGCACCAAAATCTCTGACAACTCACAGTTTAGAGCTTCGCAAATGCGGTCGAGGTGGTCTAAGTTAACCCTTTCGCAAAGCTCGTGATACATTTCATTAATTGTAGAGGGGCGTATTCCCGTTTTTCTTGCTAGGTCGGCTTGCGTCCACCGCAGTTCGCCTAATTTGGCCGATAGTAAAATTTTAATTGCCATACATCTCCTGCTCCTCTTGTTATATTGTAACACTTAAAAGAGGACAGGACTTCATTTTGTTAGATTATAACGTTTTACGTTATATAAAATTTGTAAAACACAAAGTTTTTATGGCGTTTTCAGCTTCGAAATCAGCTGCTCTATCAACTTTATAAGGTCAAACACATAATTGCTTCCCCTGCTAATTAAAATACCAGTCAGCAAGGATCCTATAAACGGAACAGAAGCTTTAAGTCCTGCAAGCGCCAACAAATCTACTTGATACGTCGCAGCTACCAAAACACCTATGATAATTGCTGCAACGATTTGCCACTGTATTTTTCCATCTACAAGGAAGGTCTTTACATAGCTGATAACACCTTCAACTATAATCGCCAAAAATACAATACCGAAGAATTCCATGTTTTTACCTCCTATAATCCTAATTTTTGCCCTAATCTGTATAACATTTGCCATACCTCCGCTCTTGTTGCCGGCTCTTCCGGGCGTGTCCCGTCAGCTATTCCGAGCTCCTTAACCCACCATTGGGCATCGTTGTACCAAGGTGTGTTTGTAATGGGGTGGGGCAGTTCTGCAGAAATGGCCTGCAATCCAAAGCCTTTAGCAATTCCGCTTGTAATGGCTTCGGCAACCTGCTCTTTTGTTCTTTCGTATAGCCTTATATCATCCCTATCATCAATAAAGCACACCTCAATCAGCGCATACGAAACACCCTGTCGCCCTTTGCAAATATTCATATTTAGCAAATTGTTTCTCCGCTTTACGCCTCTATTGGCATATCCAAGAGCTTGAAGGTTTTGCAATATTTTCGCTTCAACGGAATATCCGCTTTCCTGTGGATGTATTAAAATTTCACTTCCTGTGACCTTGCCATCACCGCCCGTATCGTATGCTACTGCATTAAAATGTATTTCTACAACATAGCCATATTCCTTGAAGTTAAAGCCGTTTCCCGCTTTCAAGTAGGAATACATATCCTTTGAAATATCAAAAACCGTAACATTTGCATACTTTGAAAGCCTTGTAGCTATTAGTTTGACAAGTTCTCGTGTCAAGTCGGCTTCTCGATATCCATTCCCAACAGCACCCGGATCGCCGGCGCCATGTCCTGCGATAAGCAATATTTTCATATTTACCAACCTTTCTTTTAATTTAAAGACCTTATACTTTGCCGCTCCATAAAATCTTTCCTCTCATGCTTAACTTTCTTTGCATATTCAAGAGCGGCGCTCATTTCGCCATTGTGTTTTCCATCTCTGATTGCCCGAGCAGTAGCCTCCCCAAGAGCTATTGCGGCACCGACCTCTTTACTTAGCAAGAAATCATTTTCCTCCCGGATTTTTTCCCGTTCTTCACGTTGCTTTTCTCGTTTGTTAATGTTGCGTTGTAAAAGCCAAAAGCAAAACGCTGTTACACTGCTTGGTAATCCTATTAAGAAAACTGCATTTGTTATGTCCATTTGTTAACCACCTCCAGAAATAATAAAGCACCATGCAGAATATGCACGGTGCAACAAATGTCTTTTTTTATTTTTTGCTTTCATTGTCTCGCTTGAATACTAATGTTTCAGATAGTTTTTTTCGTAAATTGTAGCTGTTGCAATGCTTCATGAATCCGAAATAGCTTGCCAAGACGGACCTCAGCTCATCAGCGTCAATAAGCCCTTTAGAATATAAATGCTGCACTTCCTTGAGCCGCATTTTCATTCTGATAACCGAACTTTTTCTGATTTTGATATGAGTTGGCCAGACTTTATAGCCTACAAACTCAATACCCATTCCTATAGGTCTTATGGCAGTTTTATTATTCAGGCGCAATCTTAATTTGTTATTAACGAAATTCTCTATTTCGTTCTTCAGATAAATTAAGTGTTTTTTGTCATTGCCAAGTATTATTATATCATCCATGTACCTAATGTATTGGCGTATTTTAAGCTTGTGCTTGCAGAACTGATCCAGCTCATTCAGGTATATGTTTGCAAACATCTGGCTTGTTAAATTGCCGATAGGCAGCCCTAAACTGCTTCCTGTTAAAGGGGGATAATCCGTAATAAACCCCTCCGGCAAACCGAAATCAGTATCCTCTGAAATTATAATGGTTTTAAGCAAGTTGATCATTCTGTTGTCTGCTATTCGTCTTTTTAGTATATCAATCAATATTTCATGATCGATACTGTAAAAAAACTTTGATATATCAAGTTTTAGGTAATAATGTTTTCCTGCCTTTCTGTCGTTTTGCTTTAACCAGTATTGCAGACGTTGAGTAGCTCTATGTGTTCCCTTTCCATCCCTGCATCCATAGCTGTCCTCTATAAACTGCTTATCAAACAAGGGGTTTATTTGCCGGTAAATCGCCCATTGCACAACCCTGTCCCTAAACTGCAAAGCCATAATAAGACGCTTTTTGGGATCGGTTATTATAAACTTTCTGTATTTTCCCACCTTGTATGTTTCCCACATTAATTCGTTTTGGATATCGATAAGATGTTCTTCTACATTTGAGCTGAATTTCAAAACATCATCCCTAAAACGTTTACCCTTGCGAGCATTAAGGTAGGCATTATATAAATTGTCAAAATCATACACCTTTTCATATATATTTTTAACTCTTTTCATAATGCCTCCTTAATTGCAAGTCCAAACGTAGCACCCTTCGAGCTTAAAGCCTACTAACTGCTTTTTTGGAAATTCAATCTTTTTCCGGCGTTTTTGTGTATTTGGCGCCGGAAGGGAAATAGGCCCCTTTATCCTCTCTGTACTGACTATGTACCTGTAAGTGCATAGCATCTGACCACGAGAGTAGAGCGGAGCGGAAGCCGAGGTAGTCGCCCGAGAACGAGCGGGAGTAGTAGAGGTGCGCGCAGAACACGCCCGAGTTGTCGTTGTCGTGGTAGTAGCCACCGCGCTGACACAGCCGTTTACGGCCTATTCCCCAATATATATCTATCTTTGGATAGATTTAATCCAGCCACCAAGCATTTTGCCAATTTCAACTACCATTTTAGACCATATCTCATATTTTTTAAACGGAAGGAAGCCAAGCTCCTGAGACAACCTCAAAAATGCCCTTAGCTTTGCGACTTCAACGTCTAACTCTTGGAGTGTGGTCTTTTTGTAATACTTTTTATTAGCCTCAATAACCTTTTCAAGTATGCGGTGCAAACATCTTTTTATATCTGCCGCAAGAGCAAATTTTTCACTTTTCGGATATTGAGCAAGTGCTTGATAACCATACCTTGTCATGTCATACACCTTTTGCAATATCTTTAAATCTTCAATTTTGACCACCCCATCTGCTTGCGAACAGGTTACATTATAACATCAAATTCGACAACAGACTGTATTTTGTTATGAAATAACGAAATACGTTATTTCAATTTTAAAATCTTATCTCCGCCTATCGGCGGAGATATCAGATCACAGTGCAGCAGATTACAGTTCTACAAAAGCGGAGCGGAAGCCGAGGTAGTCGCCCGAGAACGAGCGGGAGTAGTAGAGGTGCGCGCAGAACACGCCCGAGCTGTCGTTGCCGCGGCAGTAGCCACCGCGAAAGCAGAGTCTTTCGCCGGACGTTTCTGCATAGAAGTAATCATCCCTATATGTGCTTGATTCATCCGCTGGGAATAATGCCAGTGCTTTTGCCAATGCCGGGATTGTTACTCCGCCTGCAGTTGTCAAGTTCTTAAATGGCGAGCCGTCTGCTCCGACAATACTTCCTGCCCCATATTTAAGCACTCCTGCAGTTCCCGGTGCAACCAGTGACCCGTTTTGAGCGATTGCTTTCCATAGCGTGCTTGATGCCGACTGGTCGATTGCCTGTGCTGCATCATTGTTTGCTATAATTTGAATTTCTCCGTTATTAAGTCGCACGCCTCCGACCCATTCATTTACATTTCCGTTAAGGTCAGCAATGCCCGAGAAGTCATTGTTATGGAACCAATCTTTCGGGCCGCTTCCTGTAGCAGTCAAAGTATATTCGTTATATCCTCCATCGGGGTCCTCTGGGTCATAATATTCACGGTATGGCATCGGAGCGCCCTTGTCATATGTATGGTAATAATCGCCGTATTCATAGTTGTTATTGCCATAAGGCATACAATCATGCTTTTTGCACCACAGCGCAATTGCCGCCCATTCGGCATTGGTCATAAGATGCCAGCCTTCTCCTTTGTTTTCGCAATAAGCCCTCGCTTGGTCAAATGTAACATAATTTCTCGGTTGTTTGTACGGCAAGCTATAAGCCCTATCATTTACTACAATATTTTGGTATTTGCTAATGTAAATATAGGGTTTTTCTTCACCATCAACAATAAAAGCAGGGTGCGTGCCGCCACTAAGGCCCACATCCGACATAGAAAACTTAGGTATTTTTACCATAACGCTCGGCAAGCCTTTGTCATCCAGAATAATTTCATTGTTCGGCGGCAACGATAAATTAAGACCTTCAAACATCTGATCCTTGGTAGTGAGTTTAATATCTGCCATTATTCACACGCCTCCAATCTGTTTATTTCATCTCTAATTTGCTGACGTTCCGTATGTATGTTCTCAATACTATACGGCTCCGGTAATCCAGCCAGTGAATATTCATAGCATTTGATTACCTTATAGTCGCTTTCGGCCAATTTTCTCTTAAGCCTTTCAATTTCGGAGAAATTAGGATATGCCTCCCAATCCCTGATTATTTTTCCGTTTTCTTCTACATACACCGGCTTGTAATTGTGCGGAATTATATTCTCTTGCGTTTCAGGTTTTTCCCTTTCTTCGTAGGGAAGGTAGCCGCCTTGCGCCCTTTCTTCCTCTGTCATTGAGGAAGGGGCAAATTTAATTCTGCCTGTTTCGTCAAGCTTTGCATAACGCATAATAAAACCTCCTTAAATTTAATTTATAGCTTGCAAAATAACTGTACCATTTGTAATGGTAAAAACATACTTAATGCCAGTAACACTATCCTTGACGGTATTGCCTATATACCTTAGCATTGGCATACCTAAAACTGTTAGATGCAGCAAATAATCTCCGCTGCCATCCTCCCGTATGACCGGATTTCCTTCATCATCTATATCTACGATCGTTGTTCCGTAAAGCGGTGTTTCACCTGCATAGAGGGCCGGGCTGTTATTGTAGTACGGCAGCTGCCCATCCGGTACTATGCCATTTACAAGATCGGCTTTTGCTGTCATTTTACCTTTCAATTCGGCGATATCATCAGCATTTTGCTTTCCTTTGTTGCCCGGATAAGCTGTAGATGAAGTTTCCCCCAATGCAAGGCTTTGCGAAATTTCAGCGTATTGAGTGCCGCTCCACCTGTATGTCAGGCCCGTTGACGTGTCTACATATATTTTGCCTGCTTCCCCCGGCTGTGGAAATGTGCCCAAAGTTCCCTCTATAACATCATCAACATATGAGGGTAGCTGTGAAGACGGTACTTTTCCGTTGGCGTCCAGCTCTGCAACGCCGTTCGCCGCACCTTTTTGAGATAGCGATATTTTAGTGCTGTCGGCAATAGTAATATTTGACGTACCGTCAAACGGTACACCGTTTATTGTGCGTGCGGTTTTTAATTTTGTTGCGCTTAAGACCTCTTTCGCGCTATCAGCGGTATTGTCCACATTCCCGAGTCCCACCATATCCTTTGTTATCCCGCTTACTGTACCTGTAAAGGTCGGATTGTTAATCGGCGCTTTTTGAGTTAAAGCTGTTGAAATGCTTGCAATGGCTGAATGCAGTTCATTTATCGCCTCTACAAGGTTTTCTTTTGCTGTGGTAAGCAAACTGCCCAGCACACCAATAAAACCACGCAGAACGCCGCCCTGCTTAGCCGAAAGCGCCTCTGTAGGGGATTGGCTGTCCAGGTTATCGGTTACCTGTGTAATAACATCTACCGCCATAACGGTACCGTCCTCCAAGACGGTTATAATATAATCCCCGGTTCCGTCTTCACGCAACAGGACATCACCGTTTTCGCCAACATCTACAAACCTACAGCCGTAAAGAGGTATCCCTTCTTCTGTCTTTATTATCGGAGCACGCCCTGTAACCTTTTTTGCATCAATCGGAGGAATATCGTCTTCCGTCAAATTTTCGCCGCCTGTTACAAGCCCCTTTTCATCGTATGTAATTTTAGGTGCTGTGCCGGGCGTGATTGGATTGTTTTTTACTACTCTATTTGCCAAAGCCAAGTCGATTTTATCAGAGTTGCTATTAAAAACTGTAATATCATACTCCTCATTTCCATCGGGCTTTACAAGATTTATGTTCGGTGTTTGCGTTGCCATTTTCTACTTCACCTCCTTTAAAGGGATACCATCTTTAAGTTCGGCATGCGTAAACTTGCTAAGTTCGGTATGTGTAAACTTGCTAAGGTTGCTTTGGTTATAAATGACCTTGCAGACCGTCATAATATGCCCCGGCAGCCTGTCTTTCAAAATTTTTTCAATGTCCTCAACATTTAAGGTATCCGTTGTTCCTCTTTGCATGCCAATAAACAAAGCGTGGTCGCCTTCCGGATTTATGGGGGATAATGATACTTCTGAATCAGCATTTGTAAATGCTCTTAAAATTTCTTTAATTTTTGTTTTGCTCATTTTGCCAAATCCGATAAAATATGAGGCGACAAGTCTTCGACGCTCATCCAGTTTTTTCTGCGAGCTACTGCGCAACCGAAGAAAGGCCTCTAAATCCGCAATTGTTTCTTCGTCTGCAGTCATTATAAAGAGATTTTTTTCCACCCTTGCCATGTCCTCATCAATTTTATCAAGGATTTGACCGTCAACACGATAAATCGCATCCATTTCAGCAACATCATGATAAAAGACCGGCACAAGCTTTTTTATCTTTTCATAGTTATTCATCTTCCGCCTCCGTTATCGTCACATCCTCAACTATCGCAACGTAGTTGGAAGGGATTTCTATGTTTTTGCTCATATCATTAATCGTCAAAGCCGAGTAATCGAGGATGGTATTTGATGCTGCTATAAGAGCTTCAACCTGCTTTATTCTGATTGTAATGATATTATCCTCAACATCGGAAAGGGCCAACTCCTTAAAATATTCTGATAAAATCTCTTTTATTTCGGTTTTTGCGTCCTCTAAAGTGTAGTCCTCTGCAAGTTCAGCATCGGTTATTGCAATTGTCATGTAAAACGGGGATGCGGCCACCGCCATAAAATGCGCGCCCAAATTTGCAACGCCCTCGCCAAGCCCCTCCATATTTGGATCAATATACTCCTGTACAAGATTTACTGTCGCTGGCAAAGCAGGTGTCCCGTCATTGGTCAGCAATACGCCGGTAACCCAGTTAGGCACATTGCTTACTATAGCGCCGTCAACAATTTTAGTGAGCGGAAATATCCTTGCTTTGCCCACACCCGGAATGTTCTCGCACCATGTCTTGTAATGATGCCTGTTCCCGTTTTCGGATGGACCGCTCACTTTGTTTCTCAATCGTTCACGATAGCTTTCATCCGTTTCCCTATCAGCGCCTTCAACTATGATTTCGCCTACAAGGGCAGAAGTCAACCCGCTTATATTTTGATAAGGAACCAGCCTATCGCCTTCCTCAACAACGTTTGCCGCTTTTCCCGGTATTTCCGCCTCAATATAAAGGTTGCCGCCGGCCAAAAGCTCCTCGTTGTCGGGATAAAGTTTGTCAAGATCGTCTTTGAGAACAAAAAATACTCCATCGACAAAAAACCGCTCGCCGACATTAGGAGTAGTTCCCGTAAAAACAGCCCTGCACCTTAGGGGCGTTGCCTCGTTGCGCAGCACGCCATGATCCCTTCCAACGTTGTCAAGGTCATCACCCATGGCAGTATCAATTCTGCACCGTTGCGCCATCAGACCTAAGTCAACGTAGAGCTCTGCTATTTTCAAGCATTTGGCGGCGCATGCATCATAAAATATGCTGCCTTGCCTTGTGTCTATACCGCTTGGAGCCGCCGCCAGACATTCTTCAAGCAAAGTTTCATACGTTCTGTCCTCAAACACTGCTTATCACCTCCTCGATCATAACCTTGCCGAAAATTGTATCAACCGAACACTTTATAAAAGCCCGATCCCCTAAAAATTTAACCTCAAAATCATCGCTGCTTACGTCCAAGATACGGTCGTCATGGATAATTGCATCCCGAACAATTCTCGGCAATTCCGCTTCTATATACTTTTCGCTTGCATCCTCAACAGTTAAAACCTGCTTTAACTCGCTGCCGTATTGATTATCATAAATCAGGCATTTAAAACGAGGAGTTATCAGCGCCTTTCTAATAAATTGTTCGACTGCCTTAATTCCGTCTATTTTGCCCTTGATTCTGCCGCTATCTAAGTCAAGGGCATAGGTAAGGGAAGGTTGTCGTTTCTTTTCTACAACTCCTTTTATGGGAATTTCAATATAGGTATTCATCTGCTCACACCACCTTGTCTAAAACATGGTATAATTTATTGTTGTTAAATGCGAGCAGGTAAACCATGTCTCCTTCTTTGAGGGAGTTGTCTATGGTAATTTTAATTCCTGTGGCGGCTAAGCTGGTTAATGCATGGGTATGCGCTCCTTCGTTGGTATGGCTGTGCGCTCCGCTGCCTTGGTACTGCGTATGCTCGCCGCTCGGGCCATGACTATGAAGTCCTTCGCCTGATTGCGTTTCCCCCGTAACACTCCCTTCTCCCATTGAGATATCAGCCGTAACAGTGTACTTTGTCAATCTTTGCGGGACTGAAAGAACGTTTTCGCCAAGAATGAGTTTCTCGTCATTTGCAACCCTAATTTGCAAAGGCGACACCGACAATACTTCTCCTTGAACGACTCCCATGCCTGTCTGCTGCATTCTCTGAAAAATTTGCTTTAAGCTGGTTTCTGACATAAATCCGCCTCCTTAAATATCGTTGGCATGATTAAGCGTCAACGACATAGTGTGATTTTTCCCTCTGAACGTATGCATATCTTGATCAACATACCATGTGGATGATATATTAAGCTCCTTGATGATGATATACACACCTATACCGGAATAAACCTCGGGAATGCCAAGCCCGGATAATGTTAAAGTCTTTTCTGCCTTGCCTTTTTCGTCAAGCATGCTTGAGGCCAATTCATTAAGCTGTGCGGCATTGAGAGAATCGTCAGGCGTGATTACCTCTTGAAAAATACCTATCCTGCTTTCAAGGTCAGGATTGCTTTTTTGCGCAAGGACCGTATCTTCCTTTGACAGCAGCTTAATTCGCGTTTTTGTCTTTGTAATGCTTTTTTCCAAAGAATATGTGGATAGATTAACCCCGGACTCAATAACCCATTGCAGCACATTCTCCCTGCGCCTTAATAGATGCATTTTCCCTTCCATAGACAGCGGATAGAACCTATTGCCCGTTGCTTTATAAGTTTGGCTTAAAGCATCGCAAATAACGTCATAAGGCGTTGTTTTAGGCTTTGGCAGTTCGGGTATCACATGGGAGGTTTCCGCAACCTCCCCATAAGGTATCTGAAACCTGTTGCAGCAATCAATGAAAATTTCGCTTGCTGTTTTGTTGGAGTAGTTAAATGTATCCTTGTTATTTGAAAAGTAAATGCCGTTGTCATAAGCGTTAATAGGCATTCTTTTACGGTTTGATTGCTCCTGCTCCAATATAATCCCTCGAAAAAGCTCTGCGCCTTTCCAGTAAAAAATACAATGCTGCCCTTCTTCTATGTCTATATCCGCCCTATCGTGACCATATTCGTCAGCGTCAAGCAGCCTTACTTTAAGGTTTCGAGCAGCAGCGCCTTTTCTGCCTCCCCAAGTTACATACTCAACCAAATTGCTTATGTCATATGTTTTGCCATTTTTAACAAGTAATAAAGTTATCATCGCATCACCCCGGCATAACGAATACTTGACCTGGATAAATCATATTGTAAGATTCGATTTGGTCTTTGTTAATCTCAAAAATTTCTTTCCATCGAGCACCATCACCCAAAACCTTTCTTGCTATAAGATAAAGACTATCGCCCGAAGCAACAGTATAAGTGGAGGGTTGCACCCTGTTGTCAATTCGTGTTTCTTCCGGAGTTATTACCGCCTGATCCTGTACAACTTCAATCTGTCTTACAGACACATTCCTATGCTCTTTCAGCTTTAGGGTGTAATATACTGTGCCCACATCGCCTCCCATTTCGTCAAGGGGAAAATCCTCAATTGTGCAATATATGTTTATTGGCGTGCCAGTTATAATTAAGTGACAAGGCTTATCGCCATTCTTCCATCTCATAATTTTTTCTGCTATCACATAAGGATTCCAAATATACGAAAAATTCATGCCGGGGAAGTATGCCGCCGGCAAATATGAGGAAAAAGAGAGGGTTAGTGCAGGGCGGTCCTGTTTTATTATGATTTCGCCCAAGCCGGAAATATTAACGGTTTCATTCTTGCTTCCGTTTTTGATTGAAAACTTTTCCGGATTCACAGGAAAATGCACTTTCTCGCTTTCGCCGTTGTATGTGAGCCAAATTTCATATTTAGAACTCATATGCGCCATCTCCTTCCTCAAAAATTTCTTGCCGCACAATGCTTAACAAGGCAGGACGCAGATTGGCAAACAGCAAGTCAAGAACTTGATCCTCTTTCAAGGAGGCATCAACCTTGATTTCCCCGCCGCCTTCAATTTGCAGCCTTATTACCTTTTCTGAGACAGCAGGGCTGTCTTGACTGCTTTGCGAGATTCTAAATGTTTCCGGCACTTCCGTTCTGATTGGTACCCTGCCTACAGACGATAGGATTTTTTCTGTTTCTTCTGCCGGGAATACTGTACTGCCTGCTGCCCCTACAATAAGCTCCGGTCCTTCTTCACCCGCTATAAATATATCCGGTGCATCGGTTGTTCCGGTTGCAAATCCGGGCACACTCAAAGAAATATTGCTCGAAGCACTTGCCGTTACGGGGATCCTTACGTTTATTCCTTCTTCCAGCTTTGTTTTTAGTGCATCAAGCACATTT
>JBAYOS010000012.1:0-14926 GCA_041678125.1 Monoglobales bacterium | reverse complement strand
GGTTTTAAAGCATTTGTCTCAATAGCTTCAAATGCTATGCATCTGATGGACTCTGTTGTTTCATAAACTTCTTTTCCGTCAAGCGATGAAAGCGTAAGGTCTTCACCGGGGCCACCGATTGCAAGGCTTAAGTGCTTATAGGAGGATGGTATGTAAATGTATCCCGTTTTAGGAGTGGTTTCGGTATATCCCAGAATCTGTTCTCCGCGAACACCCCAGCTTACAGCATTATTAACGGCAACTTCGCAAATATCGCCCACTCTGCCCGTTGCAAAGCTAATCTGATAAATTCCTGCAGGCCCTTCGGGGATATTTACAACCTTTGCGATTTTACCGTCATCAATATCCATACTGATTCTTGCCGCTGTGTTGCCGTTGGGGTCAATTATATTAACAACCGTAACGGGCGCTGCAATATTACCCCACTGATTTTCAAGAAGCGGCTCGACAGTAGTTCTTGCAATGTATATTTCACCGGGTGCACCGTCAAAACGTGCAACAAACCCAAACCCTGCCATACCTGCGTCAGTGTGAAGTACGCCCTTTTGATAAACATCAAATTTTTCAGGGTTATCAGATGCTTTTGCATCTCTAACTGTATATTCGCAAACCTTATTTATCATTGCTCTGAGAGTTACAGCCGCTTTTGCCGCTGTAAAGCAGGTAGCATTTGTATCTGGTCCGAATTTTTTCTGAGGAAGTGCAAGAACTGTTCCATAATATGTCGCGTTTGTGACACTCTGGAACTGCGCATCGGTAAGATGGTCGGTGTCAATATAAATCTCTCTGTACACCGTTTCGTTTGCATAGTTCGGAACAAGCTCAAAACCAAGCTTGTCTGCAGTCACAGCAAGGTCGGTTCTTGTAATAATCTTATTTTCGGCATAACCGGGGATAAACTCTGCCGAGTTATCTATACCGAGAGTAGTATTAAGCAGATCAGCAAGCTGCACCGCATTAATTTCCTTGCCAGGCATAAATTCGCCCTCTTTCCACAATTTTTCTGCCTTAACTGTTTCAATAAGCTCCTGCTCCATTCGGTCATATGCAAGACCTGTAAATGAAGCAAACAGGGAAACCACCATAGTAAAAATTAAAACTTTACTTATAATTTTCATAAAACCCTCCTGAAACGATTTAGTTATAATTGCA
Organism: Monoglobales bacterium; assembly: GCA_041678125.1. GTDB lineage: Bacteria > Bacillota > Clostridia > RUG12999 > RUG12999 > RGIG7450. The sequence continues at coordinate 13,774 of JBAYOS010000012.1, read as the reverse complement.
TTATATAATAATTCTCCGTCTAATGTCAATCGTATTTTTGACCATATAAACCCTGAACTTTTATTGAAAATTACAAGAACTATAGTTCAAACAAAATGACTCCGACAAATATCGGAGTCATTATACTATATTAAATCATTATTTCTCCAGCGCGATTTTTCTGCCCATTAAAACACCCATAACCGATGCCATCATAAGCCCTCTTGTCCAACCGCTTGAATCACCAAGACAGTAAAGTCCCTTAAGGCTGGTATTTAAGTGCTCGTCCATCTTAACTCTGTTGCTGTAGAACTTAAGTTCAGGCGAATAAAGAAGTGTTTCGCCGCCTGCAAAACCGGGCACAACATAGTCCACCGCCTGGATAAAGTTTATAATATTCGTCATCGCTCTATACGGCATTGCGGAGGTTATGTCCCCCGCAACCGCATCGGGCAGCGTCGGTTTTAAATTGGAATGTGCAAGCTCATCCTGCCATGTGCGTTTACCGTCTAAAATATCACCGTAACGTTGAACAAGAATATGCCCCGCGCCAAGCATATTCGTCAGTTCTCCCACCTTTTGGGCATACTCAATGGGCTGATTGAAGGGACTGTTAAAGTTGTGCGAGCAAAGTATCGCCAGATTGGTATTGTCAGATTTTCTTTCTTTATATGAATGACCGTTTACAACTGCAAGGTCATTGTCATAATTTTCCTGGCTTACAAATCCGCCCGGATTCTGGCAGAAGGTTCTTACCTTATTTTTAAAGGGTTTGGGATAACCAATCAGCTTTGACTCATAAAGCACCTTATTAACCTTTTCCATAATTTCGTTACGGACCTCAACGCGCACGCCGATATCAACCGTCCCCGGCTGGTGCGCTATGCTATGTTCCGAGCATATTTTTTCAAGCCAGTCGCTGCCCCGTCTGCCCGTAGCGATAATAGTATGCTCAGCGTGAATCTCCAGCTCCTCTTTTCCGTTGGAAATGAACACCCCATCGCATTTATCACCGTTTAAGATAAGGTTGCTGCATTCATAGCCGAAGTACATTTCAACGCCGTTATTTAATAAATACTGTTCAATAGAATAGTAAATTTCCTGTGCCTTTTCGGTGCCCATGTGACGGATGGGGCAGTCCACAAGCTTAAGGCCCGCCTTGATTGCTCTTTTTCTTATTTCCTTAACCTCTTCGGAATTTCCGATTCCTTCAATATGTTCGTCTGCACCAAACTCAAGATAAATTTTATCTGTATAATCTATAGTATCCTGAACCACATCAGCCCCTATAAGATTTGGCAAATCACCGCCCACCTCATAGCTGAGCGAAAGCTTACCATCAGAAAATGCACCCGCTCCCGAAAAGCCGGTCGTTATATGACAATAGGGTTTGCAGTTCACGCATTTTTTAGTTTTTCCTTTAGGGCAGGTACGATTTTCAATCGCACTTCCTTTTTCGACAAGGACAATTTTTTTGTTAGCTCCGCGCCGAATCATTTCAATCGCGGTAAATATCCCCGACGGTCCTGCTCCTACAATAATTACATCTGTATTCATGTTATTCCTCCGTAATAATGCGAGTGGAAATTTTCTTTCCTACGCTATTGTATCATAAATTTTATATATAATCAATAGTTTATTTAATATAATTATGTAAACTTGAGCTTATTGACAAAATCAATTAAAAATAGTATAATATTTTGATAGGAGTTGATAGGGTGATTAAAGCATATAAACATTTCAGGACAATAACAAGGCACAGGCATTTGGTTGTGGCGCATTGTTTTAAGGCGGGCATTCCGTGGCGCGGACTTTTGCACGACCTTTCAAAATATAACCCTGTTGAATTTTTCTCGGTTGCAAAATTTTATACTGATGGCACACGCAGCCCAAACGAAGCTGAGCGGCAGTTTTACGGTTATTCAAAGGCGTGGCTTCATCACAAGGGCAGAAACCGCCATCATTTTGAATATTGGACTGACTATGACCCGCATACACATCGTATTATGCCTGTGAAAATGCCCAGGGTTTTTGTTGCCGAAATGTTTTGTGACAGGCTTGCCGCAAGTAAAATTTATCAGGGCAAAAACTATAAAACCTCACATCCGCTTGAATATTTTCTAAGAGCAAAGGATATTAGGGTTATTCATCCCGAAACCTCCGACCATCTTGAGTTTTTACTGAAAATGCTTGCGGAAAAGGGTGAAAAAGAAACCTTTAAATACATCAGGACAAAATTCTTAAAATCAAAATAAGGCGAACTATATATTTTATATATTCTGTTTTGCGCCATATTCTCAGTGGGGGTCAACCCCACTTTTTCTTTAAATACTCGGCAAAAGTGGCGGGGATTTGCGAATCCGTATTTTTCGGAAATTGCGTTTATTTTAAGTACCCCTTTGATTTAAAGCTGTTTTGCACCGCTTATTCTTGCATGTACCTTTGTGTTCAGCACCACAACGAAATTGACACCCGTAAACAGCCTCTGCTTAAAAATATAAAATCGGTTCGCGATAATTTGAAATGGGATTAAATAATCTGCTGTTTTCTCATTTCTCTCGGGGTAACTCCGAACTGATTTTTAAACCCTTTTCTGAAATAACCGCAAGAGCTGAAATTTAACATCTCGCTGATTTGTTCGATGGATTTATCAGTCGTAATGAGAAGTTCTTTAGCCCTTTCAAACAAAAGTTTTTGTTTAAATTTTAAAAGACTCAGCTCGGACGACCGTGCAAAAGCCGCGTAAAGCGCCGATTCGCAAATGCTCAGTTTCTTTGACATTTCCGCGGCAGTAAGCCTCGGATTTTTCAAAAGCTCCTTTTTTGCCCCCGCTACAATTTCTTGTGTCCGACATAAGTTTTCCGATTTCATAAAAGGAATTATTTTACCCACCATGGTATAAAAACTGCCGATATCCGCGGCAGTAAGCTTTTTGTTTACAGGAATACTTTTAATAAGCTTTACGCAATCCTCATCACAGTGTATCACTTGTGAGGGGTAATTTTTGTTATCAAAGTTTGGCAAATAGCTAAATCCGAAAGACAAAAACCGAATTTCACCGTTCGGCTCCCAATGGGATTCATATTTTAAGCCGTTCGGGATGTAAAATACGTCCCCCTCGTTTATATGAACCTCATAGGTATTTGTAACAATTCTGCATCTTCCTTTTATCATATATGCAAAATAATGGCTCATGGATTCTTTAATTACATTAACATATCCGAACTGCTTTACATATTCATTAAAACAAAAACTTTCGGATAAAATTATATCTTTCACCTTAAATATCCCCCTTATTCATAGAGAAAATTATATGTTTTAATATAGAATATCATATTTTATTTTAATTTTCAAGTGTTATAATAGACTCAAACAATATATTTTTGAGGTGAAATTATGAAAAGACGGAGTATAGAATTCGTCGAAGCATATAATGCTCAGCTTATAACAGAGGAAGTGCCCGAACCGAAAGGAAACGAGGTAGTGATTAAGCTTGCCGTTTCCACAATCAGCAGTGGCACGGAAGGGGCAAATCTTGTCGGCAACCCGAGTGTATGGGCGTCAAGAAAGTGCGACACTGTTGCACATTTCCCCAGACGTTGTGGTTACAGCTCCTCGGGAAGGGTTGTAGAAGCGGGCAGTGATGCTAAAAACCTTAAAGTCGGCGACAGGGTTGCCGCTTTCTGGACAACTCACAGTGAATACTGTGTTATCCCCGAAAATAAAGCGATAAAAATTGATGATAACGTAAGCTTTAACGAGGCGTCCCTATGGCATATTGCAACATTTCCTATGGCGGCAATCAGAAAATGCCGTCTTGAAATGGGCGAATCTGCAATTGTTATGGGTCAGGGAGTTTTGGGGCTTATGGCAGTAAAACTTCTTGTAGCAAGCGGTGCCGCTCCCGTTATTGCAGTTGACCCCCTGCCCGAAAAAAGAGAGCTTGCTCTTAAAACGGGTGCGGATTTCGCATTCGACCCGTTTGACAAGGATTTTGAAAAAAATGTACGCACAGCCTGCGGAGGCGGTGTTAAGGTAGCCATCGAGGTTACGGGCAACGGAAAAGCCCTTGATATGGTGCTTGACTGTATGGCTCCGCTGGGCAGGGTTTCCCTGCTCGGCTGCACAAGAGAATCCGACTTTACAATTGATTATTATAAAAAGGTGCACGATCCCGGGATTTCACTGATTGGCGCCCACACAATGGCGCGCCCCGACATAGAATCATCCCCCGGACTTTGGACTACATACGACGATATGGTTGCAATTTCAAAGCTGGTGAAATACGGCCGACTTGAATTTTCATCTCTCATTGCCGAAATTCACTCGCCTGAGGAGGCTCACGAGGTTTTCACAAGACTCGCAAATGAAAAAGCCTTCCCCGTCGTACAATTTGATTGGAGCAGGTTAGGATGAGAAAAATAAAGATTGCTCAGATTGGAACGAGCGTATTCAGCCACGGGCTTTCAGTTTTTGATTCTCTTAAGAAAAACAGTGACATTTTCGAGGTTGTCGGCTATGCGCTTCCCGAAAAGGAAAGAGAAAAATTCCCCGACAAAATAGCTTGGTTTGACGGGTATAAGGAAATGACGGTTGAAGAAATTTTATCAGACCCCCAAATTGAGGCAGTAGCAATTGAAACGGAAGAAATCTATTTAACAAAATATGCTCTTATGGCGGCAAAGGCTAAAAAGCACATACATATGGAAAAACCGGGTGGTCTTTCACTTTCTGATTTTACCCAACTTATCAATACGGTTAAGGCAAACAAAACCGTTTTCCACACAGGATATATGTACAGGTATAACCCTGCAATCATTAACCTTCTGAAAAGAATTGACAGGGGTGAGCTTGGTGATATTATAAGTGTTGAAGCGCAAATGAGCTGTTATCACCGGCCCGATTGCCGCGAGTGGATGAACACTTTCGGCTCGGGCGGAATGTTATTCTTTTTAGGTTGTCACCTCATTGATTTGATTTACCGAATTTGCGGAAAACCCGAAAATATTATTCCGTTTACAAGGTCGTCGGGAGCGGACGGAATAAATTCCCCCGACTTCGGCATGGCGGTTTATGAGTATAAAAACGGTGTTTCCTTTGCGAAAACAACAGATTGTGAGCGGGGCGGATTCATGAGACGCCAGCTTGTTGTTACAGGCACAAAGGAAACTGTGGAAGTAAAGCCGCTTGAGGTTGCCTGCGGCGCAACCTCCAACTACACCGAATATCGCATTACAAATTCTACAGATTGGTCAGCACAGGGCGAAAAAATCCGCACCGAAATCTTTGACAGATATGACCCTATGATGCGTGCTTTTGCCGAATTTGTCCGTGGTGACAGAGAAAACCCATATACCTGCGATTACGAGCTTGAGCTTTATAAATTAATACTGAAAAGTTGCGAAATAAAAGGAGAAAATTATGAAAGCAATACTTATTAATGACGATAAATCACTCTCGTGGAGTGATGTTCCGAACCCCGAAATAAAATCCGACGAGGTTTTGGTTGAAATTTACGCGGCGGCGCTCAACCGTGCCGACCTTATGCAGCGTGACGGGGATTATCCCCCTCCTCCGGGCTGCCCCGAATGGATGGGGCTTGAAGTTTCAGGTGTTATAATCGAAATGGGAAAGGAAGCAAAGGCAAAATCCTCATGGAAAATCGGCGACAGGGTTTGTGCGCTGCTGGGCGGCGGCGGATATGCCGAGCAGGTTGCCGTAAGATACGATATGCTGATGCCTCTGCCGAAAAACTGCTCAATGGTTGAAGCTGCGGCAATTCCCGAAGCATTTGCTACCGCTTATCTCAATCTTTTTATGGAGGGAAATATTAAGCAGGGCAACACGCTTTTGATGAACGCAGGCGCATCAGGTCTTGCAAGTGTTATTATTCCTATGGCAAAGGCCTTCGGAATAAGGGTAATCACCACCGTTTTATCGGATGAAATTGCAAATTCCATAAAACATCTTAATGTAGATGTGGTTGTAAACACTTCAAAAGAGGATATTTCCGAAGTATTAAAGGCTCAGCTTGCCGAGGGCAGAGGTGTTGATGTTGCTATCGACTGTCTGGGCGGAGAAATAATGGGTAAGTGTATTCATTATCTGACACATGGCGCAAGATGGATAATGATAGCTGCACTTGCGGGACAGAAAACGGAAATCGACCTTAAAAACATTTATGTCCGCAACGTGAGAATTATCGGCTCAACTCTCCGTTCAAGACCTTCCGAGGTTAAAGCACAGATTTTATCCGAGCTTGTGGAAAAGGTGTTCCCGAAAATTGAAAGCGGCGAGGTTAAACCTACAATTTATAAGGTTCTTCCCATAACCGAAGCGGAAGATGCTCACGCTATCCTGCAGCGCGGCGAAAACATCGGCAAGGTTGTACTTACTGTAAAATAAAAAAGGGTGTTTAAAAGCCTTTAGGTTTTTAAACACCCTTAATTATTTTTCTTCTCTCATTGATTTAAATCGCGCGTGCAAATGCACCGTATGGGCAATTGAAAAACAAAGACTGTACAAAATCTGTTTTTCTTCCGACTCATTTTCGCCGCATTCTTCCATCTTATTTTTATAACCGAAAATATAAAGAAGCATATTTTCAAGCTGACCGCACATATAATCATAGGCCTGCTGCGCAGAATAAGACTGTCTTTGCATTTCAAGCAGCAGATTGACATTTTCAAGCGAAATGATGGTTTTTGAAATGGTCACAAAAAAAAGATAGGCAATATGCTCTGCATAATACTGCTTTTTTATAGGATTCGGCACCAATCCCTTTTTGACGTAGTTTGAAAGCATAGATGTCGTTATTTCCATACAACCGAGCGGCTCTAGGTATCCGTTTATATATTTAGTTGTCTGTTCAAGATACAGCCCTACATTCGGAATCTCATTGTATCGCGGCAAACGGAAGCCGCATACAGATTCCGCAATATGCTGTTTCATGTTTATTTTCATACTTATATTATACAGGTTTTTAGAAATTTGTCAATAAGTTTTTAAAAAACTCTTTACAAGGTTTGTAATATCTGTTATAATTAAATTGCAGAATAATAATATTGGCAGAAAGGCTATGGAGATTAAAATGAAAAACAAGCTTATAATGGATTCTTCCTGCGACATAAAAGTTTTTGAGGGAATAGATTTTGCTTCGACTCCCGTCAAAATTATCGCAGGGGAAAAAGAATTTATAGATAATGACGAAATTAATACTGCTGAAATGGTCGATTTTTTAAAGGACTATAAAAGCAAGGTTACGACCGCATGCCCGTCTGTGGGCGATTATGCCGAGGCATTCGGCAACGCTGATAACATCTATATTGTGACAATAACAAGCGCCCTTTCGGGCAGCTATAATGCCGCCTGTGTTGCGGCAGAGCAGCATAAACAAAAGTATCCCGACTGCAAGATTTACGTATTTGACTCGCTGTCTGCAGGGCCGGAAATGCTTCTGATTGCCGAAAAAATTCGTGAACTTGTATCAAATAACCTTCCCTTTGAGGAGGTTGTTAAAAAGACCATGAAATATAAAGAAAAAACTCATCTTCTTTTTTCTCTCGAATCGCTTCACAACATTGCAATAAACGGCAGAATTTCGCTCGCGACTGCAAAAGTTGTCGGAATGCTCGGAATAAGGTTTATAGGAAAAGCATCGGACGAAGGCAAACTTCAGCCTGTCGGAAAAGCCCGCGGCGAGAAGAAAAACATTGCTGAAATAGTAAAAAATTTGCTGTCCTTCGGATATGTTGGCAAAAAACTTCGGATTGCCCATTGTTTTAACGAGCTGGCGGCAATCAACCTTAAGGATACCGTGCTCAGCATTTTCCCTTCGGCAGATATTTTAATTTATCCCACAGGGGCAACGTGCAGCTTCTACGCCGAAAAAGGCGGACTTTTGGTCGGTTTTGAAGGAAGGTAAATCACACATTTTATTCTTGCAAAATATAATGGTAGCGGAGAAAGATTTCTCCGCTACTTTTTTATGCAGGAAGGCGAATTTCTTATGTATAATTCCTATTATGCCGTTATTTTCGCAGGAATCAGCACAAATCGAGGGAGTTTTGAACATATTGGCAGGGAAATAAAAAAACAGCTTAAACTAAGCAAACCGGGCTGTCGTGTGAAGGTTTTAACAATATACCCGTATGACGACAGTATTTCGGGCGACCCTATTGCCGACAGCCTTCAGGTAATGAAAAACGCCTATGCCCTTTGCGGAAATACCGCAAAAGACATGGCGTATGAGATAATGAAAAAATATTCGGGCGAAGAATGTGTATTTTTCGTCGGATACAGCGGCGGCGGAATTGCCGCAACCGTAGTTGCCGAGCGTTTAAAAAAGCAACTGTCCGTATCAAAAATTCTCCGCGTAGGCTCCCCAGTTTTAACAGTGGGAAAACCTCTTTATCCTAAAACCGCGGATCTCAGTCTGCCGGGCGACCCCGTTTGCCAGGTGGAAATTCCCAGGTTTTTCAAAAATTTCAGGCCATACCAATGTTTTGTTAAGGACTTGGTGGTCAACCGTCATGTGCACTCATGCTATTTTAAAGAGGATCTAAAGGACGAAAACGGCGTTTCGAATCTTACAAAAACTATAGGTCAGATTCTGAGATTCGTTAAAAATTAATAACTCCCAAATGCTCAAAGAGTATTTTAAGACCTATCAGAATTAAAATTATTCCGCCCGCAAACTCGGCTTTACTTTTGTATTTAATTCCGAACTTGTTGCCGATAATTACCCCTATCGCGGACAAAACAAATGTTGTAAGCCCGATAAGTGAGATTGCCCTGCCGATTTTGACCCCGGAAATTGCAAAGGTAATACCAACTGCGAGTGCGTCAATACTTGTTGCGATTGCCAGAACAAAAAGCTCTTTTATGTTAATGCGAATGTCACAAGAGTCGGGCTCCTCCTCATTATATATCGCTTCCCACAGCATTTTTCCGCCTATTATTCCCAGCAGAATAAAGGTAACCCAATGGTCAACTGATTCTATATAATGCTTAAACTGATTACCCAGCACCCAGCCAATAAATGGCATAATTGCTTGGAAAGCCCCAAAAAAGAAGGCTATAACAGCGGTGTGCTTAATGTTTATCCTTCGCATATTAAGACCTTTGCAGACTGCAACTGCGAAGGCGTCCATCGAAAGTCCGACTGCTATTAAAAAAAGTTCAGTATATCCCATTATTTCTCCTTATTATTCGGGTTTCTTTTCAAGCTTAATGGGGAAATCACCCAGTTTTTTTACTTTAAAGCCGTTAGCCTTGTACTCTTCATAGTCAAAAGCTTCAAGCTCATCTATTGCGAGTTTATGGAATTCGTAGAAGTTTTTCCACCATTCGTAACCACTTCCGAGTTCAGCGTTAAGATATGCGTCTGCTATGTCGCATCCCATCGCCGGTGCAACATAAAATGCGCCCATTGCAAGAACATTAACGCCGTTGCCTGTAATAGCTCTGAGTGCCGCCGGCACACTTTCAACAACCCCTGCGTGAACGTGGGGGCATTTACTTGCCGCAATATGAATTCCCATACCAGTTCCGCAGAAAAGGAGCGCTCTTTCAAATTCGCCCTCTGAAATCATTGCGCCAACGCGGAGTCCGACTCTGTGGAACATTAAATCTGTATCATTTGGGTCGGAATCTGCGCGTACACCCATATCGGTTATCTTCCAGCCTTTGTTTTTTAAGTGTTCCACAACAGCCTCTTTAAGCGGATAACCTGCAAAATCCGCTCCGACAACTAACTCTTTGTCTTTAATTCTTTTCATAATAATTCAACTCTTTTCTTAAGTATACTTATTATTCAAACAATGTTTCAATAATAGAATTTGCGAACATTCTGTTCATTTCTCTCGTCGGGTGGTTAATACCGTTGGAAAGCAGCAGGTCAGTGTTAACACCGTTTTCGCTGAGTTTTTTCCACTTGCTGTAGCAATCACAAAGCTTGCAGCCGTACTCCCTGCTCACCTCTGCAGCCACCTTCATAAATTCGTCTAAAACTCCGCTGTTCTGAATATTAGCACATTTTTCAGTAAACTCCAGAACACTTTCGTCATTGCCCTTACTTGTCGTCATCATATTGGTGGTCATAACAATTACTTCAATGCCGTTTTCAACAAGTGTCTTGCATATCCCTGTCATCGCATTCCGATATTTTTCAAGATTCTGGAGTCCACCGGTTGCATCGTTAAGACCGAAGGCAACAACTACAAGGTCAGGCGAAAACTTCAGCACATCTCTATGCAGCCTTTCAAATCCGCCTACAGAGCTTCCGCCGCCGATTCCGGCATTAATAATATTGATTGGTGCTTTCGGATATAGCGTACATAATATATCGCGCACATAAGTATGGTATGCGCTCGTTATGTCATAAACAGTGTCAATATTGCCGTTTTGATCCTTGAAAACTTCAAAGCACCCCTGGGTTACGCTGTCTCCCAAAAACGCAAGAGTTACCGGCTCCGCACCGTGCGGATCTTCTGCTTTTCTTCTGATTTTTTCAATTATTTTCATATTATATCACCTTTGTATATTATTCTGAAAATTTTTTTAAGCTGTGTGCTTTTTAGAACCAAATCGCCTCCCGCCATAGATTCCTCAATCTGCATTGGATTGCTGCCGCCTATAATCGGGAAAACCTGCGGCACATCTATCGAGCAAAGAGCGGCACATACCACCGCGGCTACAGTGGTGTGGTACTCTGCCGCAAGGGTTTTAATAATCTCAAAGGTTTCAAGATTTTCTCTGCAGTAGTACCTGGCTCTTGATTTTGGCGATAGTCCTTCTTCCCCCAAACTTGCCAGTTTGGAGAAAAAACCCTTCCCCTGCGATGCAAAAGCCGCAACGGGCATTTTCATACTTTTATAATATTCAAATTCCTGCCTGTTCATGTCCACAAGAGTGGGGTCATTCGCCCCGCCGGGCGCAATTATCGCAGGGCTGAACCTTATCTGGCTTGCTTCAAAGGGAGCAAGCGAGTTCTCATTTGCGAATTTATTTGCCTCATCTATACGCTTGTGTTTCCAGTTTGACGCACCGAAATGCTTTATTTTACCCTCACGAACAAGGGAATTCATCATTAATATAATTTCTTCGCAAGGAATTGTTTCATCATCCCTGTGAAGCCAGTAAAAGTCTATGCACTCAAGGTCAAGAGCTTTAAGGCTTGCTTCAACATCAAATCTTATCTCCCTTTCCGAAAGCCTTGATTTTTCGGGCAATTTCGGGTCCGGAAACCCTCCTTTGGTTGAAACTATAATATTTTTTGGATTTCTTGATTTAAGCCATCTGCCGACACCCTTTTCCGCCTCTCCGCCCGCATACATGCGCGCACAGTCAATATGGTTGCCGCCAAGTTCATAATATTTGTCTAATATTTTAAAGGAATCGGCCCCTGATATTGTGTCGCCGAAATATGTTGTTCCCAAAAGAATCTTTGAGCTGTTTTGCCCAAAGGCTTCAGAATATCTCATATCTTTTCTCCTGCTGATTTTTCGCTTAACCTAATCTTTGGGACTCCAGCCGCCTGCATTATCGGGAACGGGAAACAGATGGTTTACCCTTTCTTTTGTCTTTCCGATAAACCTGAGAGTATTTTTACCGAAAAGCTTTTCAATATTTCTATCGCTCACACCAAGCTCAGAAAGAATTTCCCCGTCAATTTTTATCCACTTATTAACCCATTCAGTCTTGTAGGAATCAGCTTCGCCGTCTGTCCCGAACATCACGTTATCACCGGTTTATCAAGACCGGCAATTTCCCGCAGAAGTTTAAGGCTTTTTTCTTCATAAACAAAAAAATCATTACAGATAATTTTGAATGCACAGACTCCCGCATCTGCCGCTGTATGTATATTTTCAATTATATTTTCTTCATCGGGATGAACCCGTAAAACTGGGAAAAGTCTATCTTCAAATCCGTTTGTCCATCCAAGCACTTCATTCAGCCTTTCCCGGAATGAAGACCCTTCACGGGGAACAGTTCCCTCTTCCTTTTTAATTTATGGTCTATCGGAAAATACGCAGCCGCCATATACCCCTGCTTTCTCCATCTCCTTAAGCAGTCTTTCGGGCTCGGGCTTTTTACCCTACGCATGAATATGCATATCGTAGATTCTCATAATTTCCTCTCCCTATTTTTAAACCATACCGAAATTATTCCCTTGATTATGAAATTATATCACAACATTCTTTCGACTGCAAGCTATTTTGCAAAAAAGCAGACCGCCCGAAACAAATAATGTTTTCGGGCGATCCACTTTAATGTATAGGAGAACATGAAGTTTTTAGCTGTTTTCACTCATTACCTTTTGAACTACCTGAGGAGGAGCCTGTTCATATCTTTCAAACTCAAGAGAGTATTCTCCTCTTCCCTGAGTGATTGAACGAAGCTCAATGGCATATTTGTTCATTTCGCTCATTGGCACCTCGGCAATTATCTTGCCCGGTTCAATTCCCAGCACTCTGCCGCGGCGTTTATTGATGTCACCCATAATATCGCCTGTGTACTCGTCAGGAACCAAAACCTCAAGGTGGCCGATTGGCTCAAGAAGTATCGGCCCTGCTTTTGTCAGCTCTTTAAATGCGAGGTGAGCCGCCATTTTAAACGCCATTTCGGACGAGTCAACATCATGGTATGAGCCGTCATAAAGTGTCGCCTTAATGCCGACAACCCTATAACCTGCCTGGATACCCTGCGGCATCATTTCAAGCAGACCTTTTTCAACTGCGGGGTGGTAGTTTTTAGGTACCGAGCCGCCAAAGATTTTTTCTTCAAATATCAGGTCATCGCTGTTGCAAGGCTCAAATTCAATTTTAACATGACCATACTGACCGTGGCCGCCCGACTGTTTTTTATGCTTCCCTTCAGCCTGAATTTTCTTTGTAGTGGTTTCCCTGTAGGTTACCTTGGGCTGAACAACGTTAACCTCTGTTCCGAGAGCTTTCAGTCTGCTTACAACAACATCAAGATGCTGGTCTCCGAGACCTGATACAAGCAGTTGTCTGATTTCGCTGTTGCTCTCAAATTTCAATGTTGTATCCTCTTCAACAAGCTTGGAGAGTCCTGCCGCGATTTTATCCTCATCACCCTTTGCTTTAGGCTCAAATGCCATTGTATAAAGAGGTGCAGGGAATGCAATTTCAGGGAGTGTGTACGATTTGCCCGAAGCGGCAAATGTATCTCCTGTTTTTGTTACATTCAGTTTTGCAACTGCAAAAATGTCGCCTGCGTTTACCTTTTCAATCTCTATTTTTTCTTTGCCGCGCATCGTCATAAGATTGCCTAGCTTTTCGGCTGTGCCCTTTGTAGAATTGTAAACGGTCGCATTTTTGGACAGGCTGCCCGAAAACAGTCTTACAAGAGAAACCTTACCGACGAATGAGTCATTAATCGTTTTAAATACTCTTGCGCAAAGCAGACTGTCATCCTTGCGCTCGATTTTAATTATCTTGTCACCTTCCGTCACTTCTACAGGGGGCATATCAAGAGGTGACGGAGCGTATTTTGTGATTATATTAAGGAGTAAGTCAACACCCTTATTTTCAATGGCACTGCCATATACAACCGGGAAAAGAGCTCTTTCAACAACAGCTTTTCTTGTCCCTTTTATAAAGTCCTCAACCGTGAAAGGCTCTTCGGAAAAGAATTTATCCATAAGCCCTTCGTCTGTTTCTGCAATCGCTTCGCAAAGCTCGGCTTTTGCATTTTGCAGCTGCGCATAATAACTGTCAGGCACGTCGGCTTTTCTGACCTTTCCACCCTCAAACATATATGCTGCATTTTC
>JBAYOS010000011.1:0-15558 GCA_041678125.1 Monoglobales bacterium | reverse complement strand
ATACCTGCAGGCAAATGGCACAACATTTCAAATATCGGCAAGAAGCCGCTCAAACTCATTTCTTTCTATGCTCCGCCGCATCATCCGAAGGGCACTAACCAGCCGCGAAAAAAGGATGCAAAAAAATCATAAAGCCAATTATCCCGTTGACAAAGCCTTAAGCAGATTTAAGGCTTTGTTTATTTTTTTTATTCTATTGAAATATGCGGATAATAATGATATAATTCTATTTATAAAGCATCAATTTCAAAAAAAGGCGGATAAAAATGCAGTATTTTATAACATTTTTAGAGGGGATTATATCGTTCATATCTCCGTGTATGCTTCCTATGCTACCGATATATATTTCCTATTTCACAGGTGGAAAGGATAAAAAGCATAATACCCTAATAAACGCACTGATTTTTGTTTTAGGATTTACACTTGTTTTCACGTCCCTCGGTTTGTTCGCGGGAACAGTCGGGGCAGTTTTATCAAGGTATCAAACGATTGTAAATATTGTGTCGGGAGCGGTTGTAATTTTTTTCGGACTTTCATATCTTGAAGTGATAAAGATATCCCTGTTTAAAGGGATAAAAAGCGGTGTTAAGGTAAAAGGAGCTTTTTCGGCATTTCTGTTTGGAGTAATATATTCGGTAAGCTTGACACCTTGCGTCGGCGCATTTTTGGGCTCGGCAATTGCAATGGCGTCGTCGGCAGGCGGTGCGATTAAAGGAATGCTCTTGCTTTTTGCATATTCGCTTGGCCTTGGGATACCCTTTGTGCTATCGGCAATATTGATTGATAAACTCAGCGGCGCGTTTGCATTGATAAAAAAGCATTATAGAATAATTAACCTTGTTTGCGGTATATTTCTGATTATTGTCGGCATTTTTATGATGTTCGGTCTTATGAATGCAATGCTTTCAATTTTTATTTGAGGTGATTTAAGGTGAAAACTAAAGCAATAGTCCTGGTGGCGATATTGGTCGGTGTGTTGGCGCTTGCAGTTATCGGTTACACATATTTGTCAAAGAATTATCAGGCTCAGGAGGATATAAAAGCTGAAGCCGTCCGAGAGACCGAAAAGGAACCTCAAAAAGCGGTTGATTTTACCGTAACGGACAAAGCGGGCAATAAAGTAAATCTATCGGACAATTTCGGAAAACCTATTGTTGTGAACTTTTGGGCGACATGGTGCGGTCCGTGCAAATCTGAAATGCCTGAATTTAACAAGATTTATAAAGAATACGGTGACGAAATTATCTTTATGATGGTTAATTTAACAGACGGATACAGAGATACAACTGAAAAAGTAAATCAGTTCATCCTTGAAAACGGATATGAATTTCCCGTTTATTTTGACACAGAATACTCTGCGGCAAGTGCTTATTCGATAAACAGCATACCGGCAACATTGTTCATTAACAAAAACGGTGAGATTACAGATGGACACCTGGGAGCTATGAGCGAAAGCGTGCTAAGGGGCTATATAAAGCCGCTGCTAAGCGGCGCCGGGCAGTGACAGGTTGACAATTTATAAGTGCTATGTTAGTATAAAACCGAATAAAAAACTTTTTGGAGTTTTATTATGAAATACACAAAAATTGCGGTAGATCCCAAAATGGTGATAGGGGAATGCAGAAATATTTTAGGGATTAACAACTCTCCTCAAATAAATCATACATTCCACACAGAAAGAAGAATAGAACTTTTTCGTGAGCTTGGTCCCCGATATGTTCGCCATCATGACAGCACTTTGGAAAATCCCGGATTTGAATTGATTGATGTTTCGAGGATTTTTCCGCTTTTTCATCTTGATGCAAATGACCCGAAAAACTACGATTTTAAGGCTACAGATGATTATTTAAAGCTCATACCCGAAGATGCCACTATAGAATTCAGGTTGGGTGAGACGATTGAACATTCGGAAAATCATTACAAGGTAAATCCCCCGACCGATTATGAAAAATGGGCTGATGTCTGTGTGAATATAATACGCCACTACACAGAGGGATGGGCAGACGGTTTTCATTTTAATATAAAGTATTTATCCATCTATGAGGAACCGAACGACGGGTTTGATAAAATCTTTGCAGGTCCTTATGATGAGTATCTGAAACTTTTTGTAGTAGCACAGAAAAAATTGAAAAAGGCTTTTCCGAATATGAAGGTTGGCGGACCTGCAACGGGATATATGTATGACAGTCAGGCATGTGAGCGATTTCTTGATTATACCTGTAAAAATGGATTAAAACCCGATTTTATATCGGGCGATGTTTATTCACGTGAGCTTGATTTTATGCCCGGCAAGATAAAAGAGATTGAAGGAATGCTTAAAAAATACGGTTGCGGGCAGTCGGAGATTTTCATTGCTGAATGGCATTTAGGTCCTATCCAGTGGCGACCATTTAACAACGGCGGTTTTTTTGATGCAACAAATGCGGCATTTTCTGCTTCCACATTAATCAGGCTTATGGATACAAAAATTACTGCGGCATTTTACTATGCGTGGTCGCTTGGTAACTGGGGATGTATACATATTAACGATGAAGGAATTACAGAGCCATACCCTGTTTACTACGGCCTGAAATTCTTTACAGAGATTGCTGAAAACACAAAGCGTGTTAAAGCAGAGAGCGGTGAAAAATGTGATGCGGTAGATTTCCTTGCAGGCACTGATGAAAATGGAAATGCCTACCTTTTACTTTCCTGTTATGAGTGTGAAGCGTCAATATTTGAAATTACAGTTCCCGGGTATAAAACTGCGAAAATGAAATGTGTTTCAAATGATGAATTAAACTCGCCCGATGAGTGGATAGATGTCGCCGGAACAGACAGTAATTTCTCTGTTTCATTAAAAGAAAAGGGTTCGGCAGTATTTTTGCTTGAATTTTCAAAATAATAATTAAGAGAGTTGCCGGTTAACCCTCTTCTACGACATATAAAGGAGGGAGAAGGTTCTAATATTCTGCAATCAACTGAATTGTATGCTATTATTTAGCGAGGTGCGGTTATGAGAGAGCTTAAGGTCGGGAAAGTCTACAGGCATTTCAAGGGAAATCTATATATGGTAGAGGGGATTGCCAAACACTCTGAAACGTGTGAGCCTTTTGTTGTTTACAGGCAGATGTATGGTGAAAAGTCGCTGTGGATAAGACCGCTTGATATGTTTTTGGAAGAGGTTGACCATGGGAAATATCCCGAGGTTAATCAAAAATACAGGTTTGAAGAAGTAGATTAAAAAAGAGAAGAAACGGAAGAATCAGGAGGTGCAATTATGAAGGTTTTGATTATCGGCGGTGTTGCGGGAGGTGCAACTGCCGCAGCTCGAATTCGAAGGTTGGATGAAGATGCGAAGATTATCATTTTTGAAAGAACGGGTTATGTTTCCTATGCAAACTGCGGCCTGCCATATTACATCGGCGGGACGATTGAAGATGAGGATGATTTAACCCTGCAATCGCCGAAAGGTTTTTGGGACAGATATAAGGTTGATGTCCGCGTGAATCAGGAAGTAACCAGAATTAACACAGATAAAAAGACTGTCAGTGTGACAAATCTTGTAAACGGGGATTCATACGAGGAAAGCTATGACAAACTGATTCTGTCACCCGGTGCAAAGCCCGTTGTGCCCGACATAAAGGGAATAGATAATGATAGGGTTTTCACCTTGAGAACAGTTGAGGATACCTTTAAAATAAAAGCTTTCATTGATAATACCAATCCTGAAACCGCAGTGGTTATCGGTGGTGGGTATATAGGTGTTGAAATGGCGGAAAACTTGGCAGACAGAGGGATAAAAGTTACCGTGATTGAAAAGGACGACCATCTGCTGGGCGTCATTGATTTTGATATGGCGTGTTTTGTCCATGCTGAAATGGAGAAGCATGGCGTAAAGCTTATGCTGAATTCCAACGTCAGTGAGATTGAAAATTCTGAAGGCGGACTTTTGATTAAAACAGATTGCTCGCAAGCTGTGAAGGCGGATATGGTACTTCTTGCGGTCGGCGTAATGCCCGACAGCGCCCTTGCAAAGGATGCAGGTCTTAATCTCGGCATAAGAGGCAGTATCTCCGTAAATGACAATATGCAGACCTCAAACAAAGACATTTATGCGGTGGGAGATGCGATTGAGGTAAAGCATTTTGTAACGGGGGAAAAGGCGCTTATTGCCCTTGCGGGGCCCGCAAATAAGCAGGGCAGAATTGCGGCGGATAACATCTGCGGCATTAAAAGTGTTTATAAAGGCTCTCAAGGCTCGTCGGTTATCAAAGTTTTTGATATGACAGTTGCGACAACGGGAATTAACGAGGCTCAGGCAAAAGCGGCGGGGATTGACTGTGAAATGGCTATTTTATCGCCAATGTCCCATGCATCTTATTATCCGAACAGCAGGGTCATGACCATGAAGATTCTGTTTGATAAAACAAACGATAAAATTTTGGGCGGACAGATTGTAGGATATGTCGGTGTTGATAAAAGGATTGATGTTCTTGCGACTGCTATGCGGGGCGGTCTTAAAGCAACCGAACTAACCGAGCTTGACCTCGCGTATGCGCCCCCGTATTCCTCGGCGAAGGACCCTATCAATATGGCAGGATTTATTATAGAAAACATAGTCAGCGGCAAGGTGAAACAGTTTTATTTTGAAGACGTTGAAAAACTGCCAAAGGACGGCAGCGTGTTCCTGCTGGACGCTCGTACGCCCGGTGAGTATGCAAGGGGACACGCGGACGGTTTTGTAAATATTCCCATTGACAGCCTGAGAGAGCGGCTTGACGAAATCCCAAAGGGTGCGGCCGTCTATGTTATGTGTCAAAGCGGGCTCAGAAGCTACCTTTCAGTGCGGATTTTATCTTTAAACGGGTTTGACTGCTATAACTTTGCAGGCGGATACAGGTTTTATGATGTTATAAGACGAGGGAAAGCGCAGTCGGACAAAGCATATCCATGCGGTTTGGAAAGGTAAAAATATGTATTATAAAACCAATTACAAATCTATGTTGGGTGATATTCTTCTCGCATGTGACGAGGAGAGTATCATCGGACTTTGGATTTCGGGACAAAATGATGATATACAAGATATGATTGAGGATAGCGGACATCCGATACTTAAAGAGTGCGTAAAATGGCTTGACGGCTATTTTGCAGGTAATAAACCGAGCATAGATGGGCTCCCGTTAAATCCTCAGGGGAATGAGTTTCGCAGATTGGTATGGAGTCTGCTTGCAAAGATTCCATACGGCAGTCTTGTTACATATTCCGATGTTGCAAAAGAGGTTGCAAGAAAAACAGGCAAGGAAAAAATGTCCACTCAGGCGGTTGGCGGAGCGGTCGGACACAACCCGATTTCCATAATTATTCCATGCCACCGTGTAGTCGGCAAGGGAGGAAATCTGACAGGTTATGCAGGCGGACTTGACAAGAAAATAAAGCTTCTCTCCCACGAGGGAGTGGATATGTCTAAACTGCATTTGCCCAAATAACAAATTATAATATAAGGAGACATAAAAATGGGGTTATTTAGTTTTATGAAAAAGAACATAGACAGGCAGGAAGCCTGCTGTTGCTGTTGCGATTCCGCTCACAATGTCGGGGCAGGAATCGGCAGTATAAAGGTGATTGAGCGTGAATCAGGAGGCGAGCAGTTTGAAAATGTGAAGGCTGCAGCAAAAAAAATGGGACTTGAAATTGAAGTGGAGCATATAACTGACGGGGAAAAGGCTGAAAGGTTGGGTGTAACAGGTATGCCCGCCATTGTGGTTAATGAAAAGGTCGCAGCCATGGGTAAACTTCTTAGCGCAGAAGATGTCGAAGAACTTTTATCAGATTATTAAGGAGTCGGGAATGGATAATATATCAAAAAGATTTGCTATAGTAGAAGAAGGAACCTGCGTTGCCTGCGGAACTTGTATAAAAGTCTGCCCAAAATATGCAATTAATGTGCCGGACGGTTGTTTTGCAGTTGTAAATAGTAAGTTGTGCATTGGATGTGGCAGATGCAGAAAGGTCTGTCCGGCGGAATGCATCATTTTGGAGGAGAGATAAGATGAAAAAACATTGGTATGATTATTTATGGATATGGAGTATCATTTATTTCTCTTTGGGATTTTTCAACATATTGTTTGCATGGCTTGGAATGATAGATTTTTTAGTTCCGCTCGGATTTGCTGTCATTGGCGGAAACAAGAAATTTTGCAACAGTTTTTGCGGAAGGGGACAACTGCTTTCAAAGCTTGGAGCAGACCTTAAATGTTCACGAAATGCATCTGCACCAAAGTGGCTTTCGAAAAGGTGGTTCAGGATTTCGTTCCTGGTATTCTTTCTTGCAATGTTCGGTAATGTGATATTTCAAACGTATCTTGTTGCATCAGGAGCAGGAAATCTAAAAGAAGCAATAAAGCTTTTTTGGACGTTTAAGATTCCGTTTGGCTGGACCTACACCGCGGGAACGGTCAGCGACTGGGTGGCACAGTTCAGCTTTGGTTTTTACAGCCTTATGCTTACATCCACATTAATCGGGCTTATCGTAATGCTGGTTTATAAACCGAGAACGTGGTGCACTTTCTGCCCAATGGGGACAATGACGCAAGAGATTTGCAAAATAAAATCGGGTGCTGAAAAAGGAACAAAAAGCAGCGTTTCTACTTAAATAGAATGATGAATATTTAAAGGATGTGAAAGAAAAATGAACAGTAAAAAAATGCTGGCTATATCTGTACTTATAGGTGTTGCGAATGTTGTTGCCGGACTTGTTTTAATAATAATTTCCTCGCTTTTCCAAATGGATTTGTGGATAAGAGTATTGCTCAGCGCCACAGCAGTATTAGTAATCGGAACAGGAATTGTTTGTGCATGTATTCTGGATAAAAACGCTGGAACATTCGAATGTAAAAACTGCAACCATAAATTCACTCCTACAATGATGTCGTACATCTGCGGTGCTCATACTTTTAATAAAAGAAGATTAAAATGTCCGGCGTGCAAAAAAGTATCGTGGTGCAGACATAAATTTGATTAAACTGATAAAGGGGCAAGCGAAAGCTTGTCCCTTTTTTTATAATAATTTAAGCACTGCCGAGCGGAAGAACAACCTTAAGAGTGAATATTCCGTCCTTTCCTTCAAATGCGCAGTAACCGCTGTGATTATCCGTAATCAGCTTAATACTTTTCACACCGAAGCCGTGGCCCGGGCGGTTGGTTTCGGGCAGTTCGTTTTGGAATACTTCCTCGCCGATGTAAGGATTTTTAATATAGATAAGCAAGTTCCCCTTATGAACCTGGCAGTTTATATAGACAATTTTTTCCTTATCGTCGGAAAGCTTTGCAGTCGCCAAAATTGCATTTTCCAAAGCATTTGAAAAAAGGGCACAAAGTGACGACTCTGCAATGGATATTGACTGGGGAATGTCAGCTTCGATTCTAAGCTCAACACCCATATTTTTAGCTCTTTCATAAAATGCCGAAAGCGTTAAATTCATTGAAACATTTTCACAATAACATTTTGGTGTGAAAAGCTCAATATCCTTTTGCACAGACTGTATATACTCGGTTGCTTTTCCGATTTCGCCAACCTTTAAGTAAGCATCAATCATGGTAAGATGATGACGCATATCGTGGCGGTAAATCGCCGTTTTACCCTGCATCATTTTTTGGGTAAAAATATCATTTTTTGCCTGTTCAATCTTCATGGCAAGCAGAGAATTTTGAATCTCTGTTTCGTTTCGGCGCTGAACCTCGTTGTGATATGAGGTAAGAAATGCTACAAAAAACAGTGCCATAACTGCAGGGAGAAACTCGGCAACCATGCGGGTACCCTCATAGAGCGCGTTTGTGTAAACGGTTGTCGCATAGTCAAACACATAGTAGAACAGCGGCAGGCCACAAAACAAAATCAGCGACTGGGTGGAATATGTCATAGCTCTGTGTGCAGGGGTGACAAAAAACTTTTTCAACAGGAAAAATATTGAAATATTTGATATTATATAGCTGATATAAAAAGCAATCTGCTGGTCGAAAATATGCAGAAAAATTGCGCCTACCCAGCGCGGAAGCTGACAACAGAAATATGCCGTAAGCACGCTGACAAGTGCAACACCGAAAGGTTTTTTAAGCACAAATACAAGGGTAAGCAGAATGGGCAGATGTGAAAAAAGCGGATAAATCTGCTTTGCGAAGGTTATTCCGTAAATTTTCCAAAACACATACTGCAACAGTAATATTACAAGACAAAGGGCGGCAATAACCCGTTTTTCCTTTTTGTTTTTGCAACCTCCCGAAAAGGCGACAGAAAGAAAAAATCCGTAAAACAGAACTAAAGCGGCGCTTATCGCTTTTAAAAAATCAAGCATCATTCCACCCCCTTTTCCAGAAACAGGAATTGCATATATGCATCTTTAACCTGATTATACAAAAGCCTTGATACAGGAACGGTGTGGCCTGCGTATGTTTTGATTTGTTTTGCCTCAAGCGACTCAATATGCTCCATGTTTACAATGTATGAGCGAAGAACCTTGACAAACTCGGGTCTGCAAACAAGCTTAGGTTCAAACTCTGAAATGGAACCGCGGATCTCTTTTATACTGCCGTCTTCAAAGTGGAAGAGCAGTTTTTTTCCGTAAACCTCCAGATACTCAAGCCGACGGAGAGGAACACGTACCAACCCTGACGGAAGCATAATGCTGAGACTGTCATCTTTTTGGGTTATCTCTAAAAATATTTTATCTAAAATTTTGAAGAGCTTTTCTTTTGATGCGGGTTTCAGCAAATAATAATGGGCGTCCACCTCATAGCTTTCAACAGCAAATTCAGGGGAGGAAGACAGAAATATAATCTTTACGGTAGAGTCAAAGCGGCGGATTTCGTAAGCAACCTGAATTCCGCTGATTCCGGGCATAACTATATCCAATAATATAACATTGTAAAGATTTCGTTTCATTGCTTCAAGCAGACTGTCGGCAGTGGAAAACACATCAATTTTCAATATAAATGTTTTTTCTGTACTATATTCCTTCAGCATTGAAGATATATTTGACAGTTCATGTAAATTATCATCGCAAACCGCTATTTTTAACATATTTTCACCCTCCAATTTCGTATTATATCATAAAAGGATTTTTCTTTCAACTTTTATGTAAATTTTTCGACAAAAGAAAAACACTGTCCGTTTTTACACCCACTTAACCTGTTATTTTAAATATAAGGAAAAAATAAACAGGAGGGATAAAAATGAAAAGAACAATTACGGTAAGAGGTACAGGAAAAGTCAGCGAGAAACCCGACTACACAGTTGTATCAATGGATTTGGTTGCCCGCCACGAGAGGAATTGACATTGAGCCGGACGATATTGACGTCAGTGATTCTGTTACTATTGTTTGGGAAATAGATTGAATTTGGGGGTGTTAGCTTGGCATTTTTCGATTGGAACGGAAATGGGGAAAAGGATTTTGCTGATGATTTTATCGAGTACAACATCTATAAACAATCTACAACTAATTCAGATGACAGCCAAAGCAGTTCGGACGGATGCGGATGCCTTTTTTTGGCGCTTATAATTTTTGCCGTTCTTTCGTTTATCGGACGATTTCTATAATTTAATACCGGCACCCTTACAGCGGAATAGTATATTGATATTATTGACATTTATCATCATATGATATATAATCAATATAGAAATATTTTAAGCTGAATAAGGGTGTCTTTGTTTGAAAAATATTGGCCACGGCAATTAGTAATAATATGCTTTTCGAACTTTATAAGCACGCCTAAAGGAGGTGAGAAAATGAAAAAAATTTTTGAACTTGCAGACAAATATGTAAAAGAGTCTAACTGGACAACAATGGCAATGCTGAAATTTTGTATGCTGTCAATAGGTGTTTTTGCGGGCGTATTTATACCTGACGACTATAGAAAAATTACACTAATCGTCTGCGTAATCGTTTTTGTTTTAACCTATATCCCTTTAATGGCTAAACTGATTAAGACTGCAAAGAAAAAATAGATAATCGGCCTTCTTTCTGCACACAGATTGAAAGTGCAGGCAAGGAATTCGTGATTGTAAAAGGGAAAAATAATGCAGATTATACGCAGCAAACGGAAAACAATCTCAGTAGAAATTAAAAGGGACTTATCTGTTTTGGTTCGTGCACCCTTAAGCATGAGCGACAAAAAGATAGCCCAATTTGTCGCCCGAAAAAGCGGATGGATAAATAAGCATATAGAAAAATTGCGACAGCATAATGAGAAAAATGCAGGGCAAAGTAAATTCACCGATGAAGAAATTCAAAATCTCGCCCAAAAGGCAAGAGAAATTCTGCTGCAAAAAGTCAGGCACTATGCCTCGGTTATCGGTGTTGATTTTAACAGGATTACCGTGCGAAATCAAACAACCCGCTGGGGCAGCTGCTCTGCAAAAGGGAATTTGAATTTTAATTGTCTGCTTATGCTCACACCTCCGGAAGTTATAGACTATGTTGTGGTTCATGAATTGTGCCACCTTAAGGAACTGAATCATTCCAAAAGGTTTTGGGATGAGGTTAGAAGCATATTGCCTGATTATGAACAAAATAAAAAATGGCTTAAAGAAAAGGGCAGTGAACTGATTGACAGACTTAAATAAACGCAAAATGTGAACGATTAGTGGATTGTAATTGTTTTCATCCGGGTGTATAATTGAGTCGTGAGGTGAGATAAATGGATTTAAAGAAAAGCGGCGAATTACTTTGCAACTTAAGAAAAGCCAAAGGATTGTCCCAAAAAGATGTTGCGGAAAAATTGGGATTGCAACCGAAAACAGTATCAAAATGGGAAACCGGACACGGATTTCCCGATGTTTCATACGTGGCAGAGCTTTCGAAAATTCTGGGAGTGAGTGCCGAATCTCTCCTCATGGGCTATTTGGCCGAAAACAGAGAGGAAGATGGAAACATGAAAAGAATCAAATTTTACGTCTGCCCCGATTGCGGCGGAATACTGTACGGCACCGGGGAAGGTCAGGTTATATGCTGTGGGAAACAGCTGTCAGCGCTCAAACCAAGCAAGGATTCGGATAATCACAAAATAAGCATTTCGGAAATAGAGAATGATTATTATATAACATTTGACCACGAAATGACAAAGAATCATTATATCGGTTTTGTTGCTATGGTGAGTTTTGATAAAATCCTGCTTGCAAAGCTTTATCCTGAGCAGGACCCGAGCGTAAGATTGCCCAGAATAAACAGAGGGAAGTTTTATTATTACTGCAGCAAACACGGATTATTTGAATTTTAAAAAGAGCCGAACAGGCTCTTTTTTATTTTAGAAAGATTATCGGCGTAGTAGAATAGTGAAAACAAGAAAGATATACTTGACTAAACAGGCAAAGTCTGCTAATATTAATTATAAGAGATAGATTTATAAAAAACGCTTCAATATGAAGCGAAATAAATAATAAAGGAGATTAAACTATGGAACAGAGATTTTTTATTTGTAAGCATTGCGGAAACATTATTGCTATTGTAAAGGCTTCAGGGGTGCCGATTGTTTGTTGCGGGGAGAATATGACTGAACTTATTCCCGGAACTGTTGATGCGTCTTTAGAGAAACATGTTCCTGTTTATGAAGTTAAGGACAATAAGGTTTATGTTACGGTAGGCGCGGTTCCGCATCCAATGCTTGAAGAACATTACATCGAGTGGGTTTCTCTCCAGACAAAACAGGGCAATCAGAGAAAACAGTTAAAGCCGGGCGACGAGCCGAAGGTTTGCTTCTCTCTCTGTGAAGGAGACCAGGTTGAGGCAGTATACGAATATTGTAATTTACACGGACTGTGGAAAGCATAATCTTTTTGTTTAAAACATAGGAAGAGCGGTAATGAATGAGAAATTTTTAGAAAAGCTTCCATACTACAACCATCTGACAGAGGAACAAAAAAAGACTATTTGTACATATTGGACAAGAAAATCTTATAAAAAAGGGCAGATAATTTTCGCATCTTCCGACGATTGTTTGGGGCAGCTGTTTATTATCAGCGGTGAGGTAAGAGCATATATAATGTCTGAAGACGGCAGAGAAATAACTCTGTTTAAAATGGAGCCTTTTGACGTTTGCGTTTTGTCCGCGTCCTGCGTAATCAGCCAGATTACTTTTGACACGCAGATAGTGGCGGAAACTGACTGTGAACTGCTTATTTTAAATGCGGGGGTCTTCTCCAAGCTGACCGAGGAAAATATCTATGTAAAATGCTTTATGTATGAGCTTTTGACCAGCAGATTTTCTTCTGTTATGTTCACCATGCAGCAGATGATATTTAAAGGCTTTGATAAAAGGCTCGCCACATTTCTTATTTCCGAATACGAAAGAAATGGAAATATTGAAATTAAGATGACTCACGAAGAGATTGCAAAAAACATTAATTCCGCCCGTGAGGTTGTGGCAAGGATGCTTAAAAAATTTTCTCATGATAACCTTGTTGAAATGAAAAGAGGCACAATAATATTAAAAGATATTAAAACACTTCAAGATATGTGTTGAAAAATTCCCCCGAACGGGGGAATTTTTTATAATGTGACTAAGTCACTGTTTTTCGACAAAAAAACGTATATAATAAAGTCATAAGATATAAAAGTTTACACAAAGGAGGCTTTAAAAATGGCTGTAACTTTAAATCCGGATAAGGAAATGGTTAAAATTGTTAAAGAGGGACTTGAAAAAACAGGTGGTTATTGCCCTTGCGTATTAGAGAAAAGTGAGGATACAAAATGTATATGCAAGCAATTTAGGGAACAGATTAAGGATCCGGACTTTAAAGGCTTTTGCCATTGCATGCTTTACTACAAATCATAAACGGAGGAAGATAAAATGAGTGAATTAAAGATAACAAAACAAAACTTTGATAAGGAAGTATTAGGCTCGGATAAGCCGGTGCTTATTGACTTTTGGGCTTCATGGTGCGGCCCATGCCGTATGATTGCTCCGATTATAGAGGAAATCGCAAACGAAGCAGACGGTGAATTTATCGTCGGCAAGGTAAACGTGGATGAGGAGCCTGAGCTTGCATCATCTTTTCAGGTGACAAGCATTCCGACGCTTGCCGTGGTGAAAGATGGCGTAGTTGTCAGAAGAGCTGTCGGATACAAACCGAAAGAACAGGTTTTGGAACTGTTAAAATAAGGGTGGATTAAATCCACCCTTATTCTATTTCTCATATTGTTTTTGTACTTCCAGAAGCAATTCATATAGTTGCTCTTGCACATAATCGGGCGAAAGGATTTTCGCGTGACTTCCAAAGCTTATAATCCAGGAAAGGAAGTGGGGACTAACTGCGATTTTCACATTACAGATGAAATGAGATTCATCGCATTTTATAATTGGAACATCAATGCCGAAACGGTCGAAAACCACACTCGCAAACTCATTGTCGAACTGAATGGAAACATAGCTTTCCTCGCCGCCGAACATCTGAAACATTGTTTTTGCATAGACTGACAAGTCAAAAGGTTCGTCGGTAAGCACTCTCGATTGTTCCGTCAGCTGGATGTTTTCCATTTTATCCACTCTGTAATGTGTGTAGTTGTCGTACTTTTCCTTGTATGTAATGAGGTAATAATTTTCATCATCCCAAGTGAGAGCAACAGGTGATTCTATATAAGTACAGCCATCTTTCCGATACACCTTTTTCTTGTTCACGTCCAAATCAAAATACTTAAAAGTAATTTGTTTGTTCCCTGCAATAGCTTCGTGAATCTTATCCACATTGTAGTAAATCTGTTCATTGAATGTCTTTACTCTGTTGGCAACAAAAACCTGCCTGCGAAGTTTTTTTGCATTCTCGCGGCTGGTGAGCTTTTCAATTTTTGAAATAAGTTCCATGCTCTTTTTATGAGTAATGAACTTTGATGCCTGAACACTATCCACCAAAAGTTTCAGTTCAGGCAGCTGAAAATCACGACTCGCAATATAATAATTGGTTGTGCGCGTTTTATAAGAACAAATATCAAGACCGAAAAGCTGCAGACATTCAAGGTCATCATAAATACTTTTGCGCTCGGCCGATATGCCCAGCTTTGAAAGCTCGGCAATCATTTGGGGGACAGTCAGGGTGTGCTCCTCGTCAGTTTGCTCCAACAAAATATTCGCAAGGTGCATCATTTTAAGTTTTTGATGTGATAGTTTCATAAAAACCTCTCCATTTAATCTTTTGTTAGAATCATAATAATTATACAGTTAACGTAATTTTACCTATGTCATATCTCGCAACAGTCATTTGTATGTACATATCCTTTGACAGCGCGGCGAAGTATCTGCCAAATTCTTTGCCGTAATTTTTTTCAATTATATCAAGCGTTTCACGAAGCTGCAGCATTGCCGCAACCTGGTGTTTGCATGAAAATGAGCAAAAACATGAGCAGGTAAGATTGCTTATTTCACCGTCATTATATTCAAACTCAAGCTCGTAAGTTTCGCTGCCGTCCACAATAGCTCTGCCGTGAGTTCCGTCGATTGACAAATATTTTACACGGTTTTCGTTGTAGTAATCAAATCCGCGGTCTACAACATCTTTGCTTACATTCATTGTGCTCAAATCATCAAGCAAAAAATGATTTTCGCCGTTCCCAACTACGAATTCTTCTGTCTTCGGCGGCTTGAACCAGGTTGACACCTTATCATATGGCATTGTCTTTTCGTCAAAACAAACCATATGCGAGCCGGCAAAATAGAAATCGCCGTTCATCGTTGTGTCAATCACCGCAATAATCTTTTTGTAGTCGGAAAGCTTAATTTTGAACGAATAGTTCACGCTGACCACTCTGCCTTGAAGACCCTCCAGTTTTCCTTCCACATACACCAGGTCCCCAACCTTCAGATTGAACATATCGTTGTAATAGGAAAGGGTCATGTGCCTCGCGGGGAAGTAAACTTCTGCCACGGATTTTCTCGGTTCCGTAGTCTTTTCGTCATGCACCATAATCTCGTTTTCCACTTGCATCTCATTGTCTTTTACAAAAAAACCGATAGGATTCTTCTTCATTTTCAGCATCTCCATAGTTATAATTTTTGTATACCTGATTTCTGTACTATATACATTATAACAAATTCACTGTCCGATAAAACTCCCATAAAATACTATTTGCAATTATAGCATACTATTTTAATTTTTACAATCTATTATGTTACACTCTAATAAAAAAAACAGGTTTTATTTTAGTCAACTTTTTCGAAAAAAAGACGGTTATACAATGAGCGAGGATCAATATTTAATAGTAAAATGGAAAGTTTTTGCAGAAAAACTCGGCAGGTACTTGCAATAATAATAAAACAATGATATAATAAGATTATAAAAGATGCCGGCGGTTTGGCTAATTAAATATGTGCGCATACGGGAGCAAAAAACCCGTAAATATATAATTTTGAGGTGAACGAATATGAGAAGTTTCACAACACTTGACCTTCAGTACGCACACAGGTTTTATGGGTTCAGAGGTGAGGCACAGTACTTGCACGGACACACGGGAATACTGACAATTGAAGTTGAAGACACCGTCAACATGGGAGTCAATATGGTATTTCCCTGTAATGAAATCAAGAAAACCGCT
>JBAYOS010000010.1:0-15652 GCA_041678125.1 Monoglobales bacterium | reverse complement strand
ACTCACCGAAACAGCTTGGCGAGGTGCTTTTTGAAAGACTGGGACTGCCTGTAATCCGCAAAACGAAAACAGGTTATTCCACTGACGCGGACGTACTGGATAAGTTGTCGGGCAAGCATGAAATTATTGAGCAGATAAGCAATTACAGAATGCTCACAAAGCTTAAGTCCACATATATTGACGGGCTGCTGCCTGTCATAAATCCTGCTGACGGAAGAATTCATTCAAAATTTAACCAGACAGTTGCCGCGACGGGCAGAATCAGCTCAACCGAGCCTAATTTACAGAATATTCCCGTCAGAACAGAAATAGGCAGTCAGATGCGAAAAATGTTCGTTGCGGGAAGTGATGAATACACTTTGCTTGATGCTGACTATTCACAGATTGAGCTTAGAATACTCGCGCACATCTCAGGTGATAAGGTTTTGACAGACGCCTTTATAAACGGTGATGACATTCATACAATCACCGCTTCGCAGGTTTTCCACGTGGAGCCGAGCGAGGTTACACCCCAGATGCGCAGCAGCGCAAAAGCTGTTAATTTCGGCATAATTTACGGAATATCCGATTTTGCTCTTGCAGGGGATTTGCACGTAACAAAGAAAACCGCAGGGGAATATATTGCAGGTTATCTTGAAAAATATCAGGGCGTTCGCAAATATATGGCGGACACGGTGAATTTCGCAAAGGAAAACGGGTATGTTTCTACAATTTTTAACAGACGAAGGGACATTCCCGAGTTGAAATCCCAAAAGTTTGCGGAACGCTCATTCGGCGAAAGAGTGGCACTTAATATGCCCATTCAGGGCAGTTCTGCGGATATTATAAAGCTTGCCATGGTAAAGGTTCATGAGGCCTTGATAAAAGGCGGATACAAATCCAGACTTATTCTTCAGGTACATGACGAGCTTATTGTGGAAGCGCATAAGGATGAAATAAAAGAGGTAACCGAAATTCTCAAAAACTGCATGGAAGGGGCGGCATCGCTCAGCGTGCCGATACCTGTTGATGTAGGGGAGGGAGATACCTGGTATGACGCAAAATAAAATAATCGGCATAACCGGCGGCAGCGGCAGCGGAAAAACCTCTGCGGCAGAGATTTTTCGCGAGCTTGGTGCGTTTGTAATTGATGCGGACAAAATTTCACATGAAATTACCGATTCAGACCAAGAGGTTTTGGCAAAAATAAAAAGTGAATTTTCGGATGAAGTATTTGAAAACGGCGTTTTGTCAAGAAAAGCACTTGCAAAACGGGTGTTCGGAGATAAAGAGGCTCTTTTGAAGCTGAATAAAATTCTCCACCCTGCCATTACAAAAAGAATTTTTGCTATTGTTAATTCTTGCGACAACCCGATTATAGTTATCGACGCGCCGCTTTTGTTTTCGGTTCGGGAAATTGTGGACTTGTGCACAGAAACTATTGCGGTATGTGCACCCGAAGAGGTGCGTATAAATAGAATTATGGTGCGTGACGGTCTTACATACGAGGAAGCAAAAAAACGCATCGGTTCGCAGATGTCGCAGGAGGAGCTTTCCAAAAAAGCTGACAGAGTGATTGAAAACGACGGAGACATAGAAAAACTTAGGAGTGTAATTGTTGATTATTTATGTAAATAAAAAGAGGTTGGCGGCGATTATATTGATTGTTGCGCTTGTAGTTTGCGCGGCACTGCTTTATAAACCATACCTCAGAAAATTTGAATATCCCGTTAAATACAGCGAAATTGTGACAAGCTGCGCTGAAAAATATGGGGTTGACCCATATCTTATTTATTCCGTTATGAAAGCAGAAAGCAAATTTGACGAGTCGGCACGGTCTAACAAGGACGCACAGGGGCTTATGCAGATAACTCCCGAAACCGCCGAGTGGGCAATGGAAAAGATGGGTATTAGCGGCGATATTTTTTCGCCTGAGATAAATATCAGCGTCGGAAGCTGGTACCTTGCGAAAATGATAAAGGATCATGACGGAAACTACACCGCTGCGCTTGCGGCATACAATGCAGGCAGCAGAAATGTAAACGGTTGGAAGGACAGCCTGGAAAATTTAACGCTTGACGATATTCAGTTTGAGGAAACATACAATTATGTTTATAAAACCCTTGAATATTACGAAAACTACAAAAAACTTTACGCGGAGGGATAATAAAAATGGATAATTTAAAATATGAGCCGAAAAATGTCTGGAAAGAATCGGATGAGTCGGCAAAAAATGAAATAATGGATTTTTCAGAGGATTACAAGAAATTTTTGGCGGCAGGGGTTACCGAGCGTCTTTGCACGCAGGAAGCTGTTAAATTGGCTGAAAAGGCAGGATACAGGCCATTGTCTGAAAAAAAATCGCTCAGGGCGGGAGACCTTGTGTATGAGGTGAACAGAGGCAAAAGCATACTTCTTGCCAAAATCGGCAAAAGGCCAATGACAGAGGGCATTACTATTGTTTCCGCACATATTGATTCACCGCGGCTTGATTTAAAACCCGTTCCCGTTACCCATGACGGCGGCATAGCTTATTTTAAAACTCACTACTACGGCGGTATAAAAAAATATCAGTGGACAGCGCTTCCGCTTGGTATGAGCGGCGTTGTGATGACTAAAAACGGCCCCGTTAATATATTTATTGACGGTGAGGATTTTTGCCTCACTATATCCGACCTTTTGCCACATCTTGCGGCATCTCAGATGACGAAACCGACTAAGGATGCGATTGAGGGAGAGAATTTAAGCGTTATAATCGGAACGATTCCGTCTGATGAAAAGGAAGAAACCGTAAAAGACGAAATTTTAAAATTGCTTAATAAGTTATATGGAATAAACGAGGCAGACTTTATTTCGGCTGAGCTTGAGGTTTTCCCTGCGGTAAAACCAAGAGATGTCGGTTTTGACAGGTCGCTTTTGGGCAGCTACGGACAGGATGACAGAGTTTGTGCTTACACCGCTTTAAAAGCGATTTTAGACAGCGACGGGGTTGACAGGACTGCGGTATGTATGCTCGCAGATAAAGAGGAAGTCGGCTCAATGGGCAACACCGGTATGCAATCGAGATTTTTTGAAAATACGGTTGCGGATATATTATCCATGTCCGAAGGAGATTATTCGGATATTAAGCTGAGAAAATGCCTTTCAAATTCGCTCTGCCTGTCGGCAGATGTTTGCGCTGCGTTTGACCCTCTTTATGCATCGGTCTACGAAAAGCAGAATTCACCCAAGCTAAACGGCGGACTTGCTTTTATGAAATATGTGGGTGCACGCGGGAAAAGCGGGTCGAGCGATGCTTCGGCAGAGTTTATTTACAAAATAAGAACCATACTTGACGACGCCGAAATCTGCTGGCAGATAGGCGAAATGGGTAAGGTTGACGAGGGGGGCGGCGGAACGGTCGCTCAGTTTATCGCAAATCTGAACGTTGAGGTAATTGACTGCGGGGTGCCGCTGCTTTCCATGCACTCGCCATTTGAAATTGCCGCAAAAGCGGATATTTACGCAACATATAAAGGATATAAATTGTTTTTCGAAAAAATATAACCGAAAGGTCTTGAAAAAATGAAAGTCGGCTCAGAAAAGTCTAAAAATTTAATAGCTGCACTTTCCTCCATGAGCTTGGGGGGAGTTTCTCAGCCGACAAGACTTGTCCCTGTTATAAGAATAAGCGGGTCGGAGGCGTATATAAGCCTCAAGGTCGGAGTAAAAAGGCTTTATTCCGTCAAAGATTTTGCAGAGCTTATCAATGCTGTCAAATGCGGAAAAATAATAAAATTCAGCAAAAACTATACCTTCAACGGTGCAAAAGCGGAATTTTCAAAACAAATCCAAGGGTTTATAAACCTGATGACGGTAATTTTAGGGGACAGCACATCCTCAGGGCGTGAAATACAGCTGCCAAAACAGCATGTTCTACCTGTCATGCAGCAGCTTGCAGATGTGGAAACAGAGGTGTTCAGCGATTCGCTCGGGGCAAATAGTGCAGGCGTGAGTTCTCAGCCTCCGGGGCTTGAATTCGAGATTGTAAAACAGGGCGAGTACGGGCTGTTAAGATGCGAAAAATTATCTGAAATAAAACCTGTAACCGACGACTTCGGCGTGATAGTTGCAGGTTCGACCGTTCATGTCTTAAAAAGAGGTCATGCCAAAATTATTCAGCAGCTGAAAAAAGCGGAAACTGACGGAACAGTTGTTTTTCGAAATGAGGACAGGCATGAGCTGATAACCCGCGTTTTGCCTTTTGTCCGTCAAATCGGAAAGGTGAATATTGATAACAGTATAAAAAAAGAGGTTACGATAGGTCAGCTTAAAATTAAAACCTTTCTGGACAGAACCGAGTTCGGCGGCATTTCGGCAACCGTGAAATTTTGTTACGGGGGCGAGGAGTTTAACCATTTTCTGGGCGAAAAACCAAGCGAGGGAGAAAAGGTTTTAATCCGCGATACAAGAAAAGAAAATGAATTTATCAGACTTGCCGCAAAGGTCGGCTTTTTGCCCGAGGAGGGTATTTTATATCTCTCGGACGAATATAAGATTTATGATTTTTTAAGCGAAGGCATTTTTGAAATGAAAGAAATGTCCGAAATTTTTTATTCGGACAGGTTTAACATAGAGATTGTGACGCCCACAAAAGGCAACGGAGGAGTAAGTCTCGGAACCGGAAATATATTGGAATTTAACCTTTCTGTCGATGGAATAGACGATGAAGAGCTTGCGGATTTAATGGACGCTGTAAGAGAAAAACGAAAGTTTTATCATCTAAAATCAGGCTCCTTTGTAAACTTGGAAGCAAAACCGCTCACTCAGGCGGCAAGACTGCTTGAAAGTCTCGAAAACGGGCAGGGCAGAGGGAAAGTCAGTCTTGCAAGAGCTTTTTTCCTGGATGAGTTTAAAAGCGATTCCCTTAAAATATCGGGAGACGAAAAATTTAGGGAGTTTGTGAAAAACTTCAAACAGGGAGAAACACAAATTGAAATTCCCCCGCAGATTGACAATGTGTTAAGGCCTTACCAAAGGCGGGGAGTTAAATGGATGAAAATGCTTGCCGACATCGGTATGGGCGGAATTTTGGCGGACGAGATGGGTCTCGGAAAAACCTTGCAGACCATTGCGTTTGTTATGAGTGAGTATGAAAAAAAGAAAAAGCCTACACTGGTTGTGGTTCCCACCTCGCTTATATTTAACTGGTCGTCTGAGATTTCAAAATTTGCCCCCGAGGCAAGAACGGTCATTTTAAGCGGCAGTCCCGAGGCGAGGACAGAGGCCGCCGAAAAAACCGAAGATGCTCATTTTGTAATAACATCCTACGGACTGCTCAGAAATGACCTGATGCTTTACAGCGAAACGGAATTCGCATATTGCTTTATTGATGAGGCTCAACATATTAAAAATCCCAATACATTAAGTGCAAGAGTTGTAAAACAGATAAAGGCGGACAGCTTTTTTGCACTGACGGGTACGCCGCTTGAGAATACGTTGCTGGAGCTTTGGTCGGTGTTTGACTTTGTTATGCCCGGCTATCTTTACAGCAGGCATAAATTCAGGGAAATGTACGAGCTTCCCATTGTAAAGGAAAAGGATAAGGAAGCATTAAATTTGCTCCAAAAGCATATCAGACCGTTCATCCTCCGCAGGCTGAAAAGTGATGTTATGTCTGAGCTTCCTGCGAAAATTGAAAATTACCTGCCCTGCGAGCTGACTGATGAACAGAAAAAACTATATCTCGGGCTTGCTGAAAAGGCGAGGCAGGAAGTATTTACGTTGGGTGAAAACGGTGAGTTTGAAAAAAACCGCATAAGGATACTCGCGCTTATTACAAGACTTCGTCAGCTTTGCTGTCACCCGTCGCTTTTCATAGAGAATTATCAGGGTGAAAGCGGAAAGTTGAACCTTCTTAAGGATATTGTGGAATCAGGCATCGAGTCGGGGCACAGAATACTTATTTTTTCACAGTTTACGAGTATGCTGGGATTGATTTCCGATATGCTTGCCGATATGGGCATCAGCCACTACTATCTTGACGGAAGTACCAAGAGCGAACAGCGGTTTAACATGGTAAAATCCTTTAACGAGGGTATGTGCGACATATTCCTTGTATCGCTCAGAGCGGGAGGAACGGGGCTTAATCTAACGGGTGCGGATATGGTTATCCATTATGACCCGTGGTGGAATCCCGCAGTGGAAAATCAGGCTACCGACAGAGCACACCGAATAGGACAGACAAAGGTTGTGCAGGTGCAGAAACTGATTGCAACAGGCACCATAGAGGAGAAAATCTGCGAGCTGAAAAAATTAAAGCAGGATATGGTGGACAGCGTTCTTGAGACAGGAGAAACCATGCTCTCGTCATTAAGCTTTGAGGAAATAAAATGGCTTTTTAAAGAATAATTGTTGCATTTTATATTAAAATATGATATAATAAATAGTGCAGTAATACGAGAACAACTGTATTATTGCACTATGCAATCTCAGCGTATGAATTGTCGTATGCTGACATTGGCCGTACTATCCGGGGAGTTAGCGGTGCCCTGTACTTGCAATCCGCTATAGCAAGGGTGAATTCCTTTTACGAGAGTTATTTTGGTGCAAACGGTCGTAATATACAGATGTTGATAAGTCGGTCCTGCGCAATATAGCGCCGTGAACCTCGTCAGGCGGGGAACCGAGCAGCGATAAGCGGTTTTGCTGTATGTGCCGCAGGGATGCCGACTTTGAGTCTTATATTACGATACGCGTATCCGGGGTAATTCGACTTTAAGGTGTACGGCTTTATTTTATAAATAGCGGCTTTTTGCCGATTTCATAAAAAGGAGGGATAATCATGGCATATCAGGCATTATACCGCCGAAGCAGACCGACTACTTTTGATGATGTTGTTGGTCAGCAGCATATCACGCAGACATTGAAAAATGAAATAGTTTCAAAAAGAATTGCCCATGCCTATCTCTTCACAGGTATCCGCGGAACGGGGAAAACCTCCACCGCAAAAATTTTCAGCCGTGCAATAAACTGTGAGCGTAATAGTGACGGCAATCCGTGTAACGAGTGTGCTGTCTGCAAGGGAATACTTGACGGAAGCATTATGGA
The DNA here is from genome assembly GCA_041678125.1 of Monoglobales bacterium. Lineage (GTDB taxonomy): Bacteria > Bacillota > Clostridia > RUG12999 > RUG12999 > RGIG7450. Next base: position 8,584 of record JBAYOS010000010.1, on the reverse strand, counting down.
CGTTATCGAGATGGACGCAGCGTCAAACAACGGTGTTGATAATATCCGCGACCTCAGAGATGAGGTTATTTACACAGCGGCGGTTGCAAAATATAAGGTTTATATTATAGACGAGGTTCACATGCTTTCACAAGGTGCCTTCAACGCATTATTAAAGACGCTTGAGGAACCGCCCGAGCACGTGATTTTCATATTGGCTACAACCGAGGTGCAAAAGCTTCCGGCGACCATTTTGTCAAGATGTCAGAGGTTTGATTTCCGCTCCATTACTACGGAGGATATAAAAGGTCAGTTAAGCCGTCTTGCGAGTGCTGACGGAATTGAAATTGACGGAGACGCCATGAATGTTATCGCAACTATGGGGGACGGCTCCATGCGTGATGCGATAAGCATTTTAGACAGGTGCATTGCTTTCGGGCAGAAAAAACTTTCATATAAGGATGTTATAAACATTCTCGGCGCGCCTGATATTATGCTATGCGCCCGCATTATGACGGCCGTTTCGGCAGGCGATGCATACGATGCAATAACTGCAATCGGCGACGGATTGAGCGAGGGCAGAAGTCCCGCGAGAATTCTTGACGGGCTCTTGAGGCTTGCAAGAGATATGATGATGTGCAAAATATCCCAAGACGGGAGTGCAAATTCAGCGGTTAAAGAAACTGCTGAGAAGTTTACATACGAAAAGCTTGTAAACTGCATAAAGATTTTTTCTGAAACGTCGCAGAATATGAGGTACGCATCCTCGCCGAGAATAATTCTCGAAACGGGGATTTTAAAACTTTGCATGCCAATCTATGACAACTCTGCAGAAAGTGTGGCGGACCGACTTGCGGCACTTGAAAAAAAAGTGGAAAACGGTGTTAAGGTTGTGAGCACAGCGCCTGCAGAAAAACCGAAATCTGCCGCTAAAGCTGAAAAACAGGTTGAGAAAAAAATAAAGTTTAACGGCAAATATAAAGAAAAATGGCAGGAAATTGTTGAGGACATAAAAACTAAAAGCCCGGGACTTCCCGGATTTTTAAACAAGCTTACCCCTGCGGGGGAGGGCGACGTTTTTATGCTCGTTGCTTCAAACGAGGATGCCGCAGACAAACTGAACTTTGTGATGGATGACAAGTTCAAGGACATAATACTTGATTCTATTGAAAATGTGTGCGGGACAAGGCCTCTTAGAATATCCTTTGAGCAAAACATAACGTCTCAGCAGACAAGTAAGCTTATAGAAAAAATAAAAAAATTCGATTTTGTCGAAATATATGAATAAATTATGAGGTGAAGAAAATGGCAGGCAATAAATTTGCGGGATTTCCGGGCGGCGGAAATATGAACAATATGATAAAACAGGCTCAGAAGATGCAGGAGCAGATGCTCAAGGCTCAGCAGGAGATTGAGGAGACTGAGGTTGAGGCTTCTTCGGGCGGCGGAATGGTAACTGTAAGGGCTACGGGGAAAAAGGAAATCCTTGAAATAAATATTAAACCGGAAGCAGTTGATCCCGATGATGTTGAAATGCTTCAGGATCTTGTGTTAGTAGCGGTGAATGACGCGCTTTCAAAAGCAGATGCGCTTTCGCAGGAAAAATTGGGCGCACTGACAGGCGGAATTAACATTCCCGGACTTATGTAAGAAAAATAACTTAATTTTAGCGGTGAAATACCTTTGAGTATTTCACCGCTTTTGTATTATTAACAAAATTGTCGCCTGCTGAATAATATAATAACAAAGGACTGGTGAAGCGATGAGAAGATGTTGCGGAGGATTTTCGGGGGTACTTATTATCGGAATAGGGGCAAGTGTTATTGTAACCGTATGTATGCCATCCTCCTGGCTTGTTTTTATGCTTGGCATACTGCTTATCTGGGCAGGTTTTCGCCTGCTTTGTTGCAAATAGCTGAAAGGAGTTGTGTGGCGTGAAGGTTGTGGTTATAAAAATGCCAAAATGCCTGTGCGGCATTGTAAGATCAATTTTCAGAATGTAGGATTCGTCTAAAACGAATCCTTTTTTGAGGTGTTTATGGTAAAATTATTGAAATTTAATGTAAAAAGCATACTTCAGGATACAGACGGCGAGCGAATGGATTATGGCGTGAGTATGTCGGGCGCAAGCCTTGAATGGCGTGAAAGCATGGGGGAGGGAATAAAAGTCAGCGTAATAGATTCGGGTGTGGATTTATATCATCCCGACCTTGTGGGCAGAATAAAAAAATATGCCAATTTTACCTCGCCGAACAGGGAGGACGTGACTGACGAAAACGGTCACGGTACTCACGTCGCGGGAATCATTGCCGCAAGTAAAAACGGAAGAGGTATTGTCGGGGTTGCCCCAATGGCAAGCCTTTATATTGCGAAAGCATTTGATAAACATGGTATGGCAGATGATTATTCTGTTTCAAAAAGCCTTGACTGGCTTATGGAAAACAAGGTTAACATAATAAATATGTCTTTCAGCTCAAGCAAGGTGCCGAGCTATTATGACAAGATAAAAAAAGCGTATGATATGGGGATAATTATTATTTGCGCGGCGGGAAACAGCGGCAATATAAAAAACCGGCAGCTGGGTTATCCGGGAAGATTCAGCGAGACAATTTCCGTCGCGTCTGTGGATATGAACGGCAAGGTTTCGGACTTTTCTTCCAAAAATGTAGGCGCAGATATTGCGGCGGCAGGGTTTGAAATTTTATCCTGTTACCCGGGCGGAAGATATGCAAGGTTCAGCGGAACATCAATGGCTGCTCCTATTATTTCGGGGGCGGCGGCAATTTTGCAGAGGAAATCGAAATCAAGGCTGGGCAGATACTTAACACCCGAGGAAATGCGGACCGTCCTTTGTATGCATTGTGAGAATTTGGATAAAAAGGGCCGCGACAGTTCAACGGGCTGCGGACTTTTCAGTTTTGGACGAATTGAAAGAGAATAATACAAAACACCCTACGCGGCATAGCCGATAGGGTGTTTTAAGTGTAAAGAAGGCAGTTCAGATAATTATTTCGTTGGGGATATCGTCACAGATAGCAATTTTCATTAGCGAAGCTCCCTTTTTATATAATAACGGACATTTGCGATTATTCCAGGTATGACTGCATTTCGGATACTGCCTGAATTTTCTTTATAATTGCCCTGACAATCGTCTCAATGGAACTTCCTTCGCTGTAATCTGCCGGCACACAATAATTTACTCTGTTTGCCGACACCAGCTCCTGTGCAGCTGATTTTCCATGTTCCTTGTCATATACAGCTATTGACTGGCCGCCGTTTGACTTGACAAGCTTCATACACGGTACATCAGTCAGCCCGTCGCCGATATAAATCATATTATGAAAGGGAATTCTTCTGTCATCATCGGGAGTATAACCGTTAAGCTTATCGGCACTTTTGCTGTCAATTTCCAGCACTCCCTTGTTTATTCTGAACAAAAACTGCGTTTTTGCAGTGTAATTTACCGCGAATTTCGGCCATTGTATAATCTCGTTATAATCATACATAAATTCACAGGCATATATTTTTTTAAAAACTCCGCTCTGGGCTATCGACGAACCTTCAATGATTTCTTTAATACCCGAAGAAACTATGTAGTGTTCTGCAATGACTCCAATATCTTCGGCAATACGGTTTATTCTTTCAAACCACGTTTCAACGCCGTCAAAATACCTGATATCTTTTCCGAGATTATTGAATTTTTCCCTTGTAATGCGGATTTTTTTCTCTCTGCATTTTTCCACCATCAGATACATATATGCAAGAACATTATCCATTTGCTCGGTATCTGTCAGCTTGTTTACCTCATCCCAAAAATCGGAAGATTTCATTCCCAGTTCGGGAATAAATCCGTACTCCTGCATATCCTTTGTAGACAGCGTTTTATCAAAATCATATATAAGCGCAACAATCGGTTTTTCCATAATCGGCACATCCTTTCCGTTTATCAAAAGCGTAGGTTAAACATTCATATTTTGACTATAACACATTTGCTGTCATTTTACAATACTATTTAATATTTTATCATTGACAACTATGCAAAACTCAGACAGCTTATGTGCTTGCTCTTGAATTTGACTTAACCGACGATAAGGAAAAGGCGGCAAAGGAACTGAATCTTCTTGTAAAAAACAACGAAACAAGGATTACAACGGGGTTTGTGGGCACACCATATCTTTTGGGTGCCCTTTCGGATAACGGATATGAAAAAACGGCCTTTGACCTGCTTTTCCAGGAAGCATATCCATCGTGGCTTTTCAGTGTTAACAAGGGCGCAACCACAATGTGGGAGCATTGGGACGGCATAAAAGAGGACGGCTCCTTCTGGAGCACCGATATGAACTCATATAATCATTATGCTTACGGGTCGGTATTTGAATGGATATTCTCGTTTGTTGGAGGAATAAGCACCCGACAGGACGGTCCGGGATATAGAAGGGTGAACATTGTTCCTCACACCGACAGACGTCTCGGTTTTGTGAAAACAGGTATAATTACAAGACACGGAAACCTGTCCAGTCATTGGTATTACAGCGGAGAAAAAATACATTTTGAATTTGAAATACCTGAAAAAACCACCGCTTATGTTTCTCTTCCGGGCGGACAGACCAAGACTCTTTGCGGAGGCAACTATAAATTTACAATAAAAGTCTAAAAATAAAAACAAGGTCGGGGATAATTCCCCGACCTTGTTTTATACTCTGTAAACCTCTGCGGGATTTACCAGTCCTATGCCGGTGTCATTCAAAACTTTCTCGGTTTTTTCGTGGTCGTTAGTGCGAATTACTATCAGCGCACCCTTATTGCTTGCTAAAAACGCATAAGAATATTCAACCGTTATACCGTTTTCGCTGAGAAGCGTAATAACCTTTGCCATAGAGCCGGGAGTGTCATCCAAAACCACGCCGATTACATTTGTTGTTTTAACAATAACACCGCTTTCACGAAGCTTAACCTTTGCAGCTTCAGGGTCACTTACAATCATGCGTAAAATGCCAAACTCGGTTGTTTCAGCGATTGACAATGCGCTGATGTCGATATTGTTTTCGCTTAATACATTAAGGATTTCGGCAAGTTTTCCTACCTTGTTTTCAATAAACACAGAAAGCTGTTTTATAAACATACTACTTTCCTCCCACTATATTAAATTTCTGTTATCAATAACCCGTTTTGCTTTACCTTCGCTTCTTGCAATGGTTTTCGGATTAACCAGGTGAACATCTGCGCCTATACCGAGAATTGTACGAAGTTTATTTTCAATGGTTTTTTCAACCTTTTCAATAGATTTGATATCATCTTCAAAAATTTCTTCAGTCATTTCAACATTTATATCCAATGTATCGGTGTTGTTTACTCTGTCAACAATGATCTGATAGTTCGGCGTAACCTGACCCATGGTGAGAAGTACTTCTTCAATCTGTGACGGGAATACGTTCACGCCGCGGATAATCAGCATATCGTCCGAACGGCCCTTCGGCTTGTTCATACGAATAAGTGTTCTGCCGCAAGAGCATTTTTCAAAGTTGAGTGAGCAGAGGTCGCGGGTGCGGTATCTGATCATGGGGATGCCCTCTTTTGTGATTGTGGTGAATACCAGCTCGCCGAAAGAACCTTCAGGCAATACTTCGCCTGTTTCCGAATCAATAATTTCTGCTAAAAAGTGGTCTTCGTTAATATGCATTCCACGCTGCTCCTGACATTCAAAGGCAACTCCCGGTCCGCATATTTCAGTTAACCCGTACACGTCATAAGCCTTAAGTCCCAGACCTTCTTCAATTTTCTTTCTCATATCCTCTGTCCAAGGCTCTGCGCCGAAGATACCCGCTTTAAGCTTTAACTTGTCTTTAACTCCTGCCTCATGCACAGCCTCTGCCAGGTACATTGCATAAGAGGGAGTACAGCAAAGATGCGTAGCTCCTATGTCAACCATAAAATTAACCTGTCGTTCGGTATTACCTGATGAAATGGGGATTGTTGTGGCTCCGACTCTCTCTGAGCCTGCATGCGCGCCCAATCCGCCTGTGAAAAGTCCGTATCCGTATGCAACCTGAATAACGGAGTTTTCATCTGCGCCTGTCGCAACAAACTGGCGCGCCATACAATCAGACCACATATCAAGGTCGTTTTGTGTGTATCCTGCAACAATTTGTTTGCCTGTTGTTCCCGATGACGCATGAATTCTGACAATGTCTTTCATGGGGGCTGCAAAAAGCTCAAATGGATAAAAATCTCTTAAATCCTGTTTATAGGTAAATGGAAGCTTGGACAGGTCCTCAAGTTCTTTAATATCCTCCGGTTTAACGCCCATCTCATCCATACGCTGTCTGTAGGGCGCAACATTTTCATATACATATTTGATTTGCCTTTTAAGGCGCTGACATTGAAGAGCTTTTCGTTCTTCTCTGCTCATACATTCCTCATGGGGCTGATAATACTTCTGCATTGTTACCACTCCTTATAAATTGTAACCCAAATCGAATGCTTTGATATTAATATCAACAAAATTTTCGGGCACAGCTTCTTTAATGGTTTTAATCCACTTTTCATATTCTATATCTGTGGATTTAGCCATAATACCAATCAATACAACATTAACAGCTTTAATGTTACCTGACTTTTTTGCCAGAGACAGTGCATCTGCAAACTGGACATTAGCTTTAGAAGAAAGTTTTTCTGCAATATTTTCGGGATAAGATGCAGCACCCGTAATAACAGGCATTGGATTTATCTGCTGATTGTTAACAATCATTTTACCGTCTTTTTTAAGATAGGGGAGAGCGCGGTATGCCTCAAGGTTTTCAAATGCCAGAATAATATCAGCTTCACCGCGGTCAATAATCGGAGAATAAACCTTATCCCCGTATTTTACATAGGTAACAACACTGCCGCCACGCTGACTCATACCGTGGACCTCAGATACTTTTACATCGTAGCCTTCGTTAATAACGGTGTTGCCCAGTATTCTGCTTGCAAGGAGTGTTCCCTGACCGCCAACACCGACAATCATAATATTTTTAGTCATTATCTGTCATCCTCCTTACTTATAGCATTAAAAGGACAAACATTTATGCAAAGTCCGCAGCCGTTGCACTGGTTAATGTCAATTTTAACGCCGTCACCGTCGGCAGAAATTGCAGGACAGCCAAGCTTTAAGCAAAGCTTGCATTTTCTGCAATTATCCCCGATTGTACAATGCCCTGTGTAGTTAACGGATTTTAAAAGGGCACAAGGACGCTGTGCAATAATAACAGACGGTTGGTCTACGGAGGTTTCTTCTTTAACAACTTTTTCAAAGTTTTTAACGTCAAACGGGTCTGCGACAACAACTCTATCAACACCGATTGATTTGCAAAGCGCAACAAGGTCAACCTGTTTTGTTGCCTCACCGCGGATTGTTCTGCCGGTTGTCGGGTTTTCCTGATGCCCCGTCATGCCTGTTATGGAGTTGTCAAGAATAATAACCGTGTTTGCACCTTTGTTGTAAACAATGTCTATCAAACCTGTAATACCCGAGTGCATAAAAGTGGAGTCGCCGATAACGGAAACGAGTTTTTTATTAAACTCATCTCCTCTTGCTTTAGCCATACCGTGAGCGGCCGAAACTGACGCACCCATACAAATGGTTGTGTCAACACCGTAAAGAGGAGCGACCGCACCCAACGTATAACAGCCAATATCACCCGAAACTACAAGACCTAATTTTTTGAGAATATAGAATGCCCCTCTGTGAGGACAGCCCGCGCACATAACGGGAGGTCTGACAGGAATAGTTTCTTCCAGAGAATTATATTCGGGAGCATCTTCTCCCAAAACTGCTTTTTTTATCATCTGCGGGGTATATTCGCCCAACAGTGTGAAAACTTCTTTGCCGATAACCTCAATACCCAAAGCTTTGCAATGTTCTTCAAATACCGGGTCAAGTTCTTCCACAACATAAATTTTTTCACATTTTTTCGCAAATTCAAGGATTTTTTTATCAGGCAGAGGATAAACCATGCCGAGTTTCAGATAGTTTGCTTTATCCCCGAGTGCTTCTTTTGCGTACATATAGGATATGCCTGATGTAATTACACCGATTTTACTGCCGTTATTTTCTTCTATATTTACAGAAGCTTTTTCAGCATATTCCGCAAGCGCAAGCATACGCTTTTCAACTTCTACATGACGTTTGATGGCGTTTGAAGGCATCATAACATTTTTGCCGATATTTTTTTCATAATCTTTTAATTTATAATCTTCTTTATCGCACAATTCAACCATACTCTGTGAGTGAGATACACGGGTTGAAAGACGAATGATAACGGGCGTGTCAAATTCTTCCGAAATAGAGTATGCAAGCTTTGTAAACTCTTTACACTCACCCGAGTCGGAAGGCTCAAGCATAGGGATTTTTGACGCTTTTGCATAATGTCTGGAATCCTGCTCATTTTGCGATGAGTGCATTCCCGGGTCATCTGCAACGCAGAATACAAGACCCCCGTTTACGCCTATATAACTTACTGTAAAAAGCGGGTCAGCCATAACATTCATGCCGACATGCTTCATACAGGACATTGCTCTTGCGCCTGCTATGGATGCACCGATAGCAACCTCAGCGGCAACCTTT
>JBAYOS010000009.1:0-15975 GCA_041678125.1 Monoglobales bacterium | reverse complement strand
GAGCCAGCCTCTGTCGCCGAAACCGCCGTTTGTCCATGAGCCGCCCGTGTAGTCCATAATAAAATACAGACCGCCGAGACCTGCGATTGCCCCGCCGATGCAGGTCGCAAGATATTTATATTTTGTAACGCTTATGCCTGCCGCATCTGCTGTTGCAGGGTTTTCACCCACAGCCCTAAGATGCAGACCTGCTCTTGTGCGGTTCAAAAACCATGAACTTACAAATGCAACAATAAGGGCAACATAAACCAAAAATCCATAGTTGAAAAAGATTTTACCAAACCAGCCCAAGTCATTTGCAAAAGGCAGGGTAGTTTTAAAATAGTCGGCGCTTGTTTTAACCGAGAGGTTGCCGCCTTCACCGAATATTTTTGTCATAGAACCGCCGAAAAAGTCGCCAAAGCCTACACCGAAAGTGGTGAGAGCAAGACCTGTTACGTTTTGATTTGCCCTTAAAGTTATTGTCAAAAAGCTGTAAATCAGCGCTAAAAGGGCTGAACCCAAAAGTGCCGATATAAGCGGAATTACAATGCACCAAAAGGGATTAGGAACGTCAACGGACCTTTCATAAAGATAAGCTCCGATAATGCCCGCACTGCCGCCCATATACATTATTCCGGGAATTCCGAGATTAAGGTTGCCCGATTTCTCGGTAATAATTTCGCCTGTTGAACCAAACAGAAGAGGAACGCCCTGTACAATAGCTTTATTGATTATTGTTGCAAATATCATTTAATCCCCTCCTTGTGTTTTGCACGGATATTGATTTTGTAGCGTACAAAAAATTCACTGCCTATGATGAAGAAAAGAATAATACCCGTAAGTATGTCGGATACGCTCTCATTAAGCTGGAGCGCTGTTGCAATTTCACCTGCACCACGGTCGAGAAATACCAGAAGGAAAGAGGCGAACACCATTAAAATAGGATTAAATTTTGCAAGCCATGATACCATAATGGCAGTAAATCCCATTCCGCCGACAAGTGTTGTGTTAATGGTGTGGTCAGTTCCCGATACCAGAAGAAATCCCGCAACACCGCAAAGTGCACCTGAAATCGCCATTGTGCGAAGCACAACTTTTTTTACATTAATACCTATGTATCTCGCGGTATTTTGGCTTTCACCGACAACGGATATTTCATAACCGTGCTTGCTGTACTTAAGGTAAATATACATAAATATTGTAATAAGCACCACGATAATTATATTAAACAAATATTTCTGACCGAAAATCTCGGGCATCCAGCCGCCCTGAGTTGCCCTGTTTATGACGCCGACACTGTTTGAGTCCTTGGGGTTTTCCCAAAAAACTATACAGTATGAAACAAGCTGCATTGCAACATAGTTCATCATAAGGGTGAACAGGGTTTCGTTTGTGTCGAATCTTGCTTTGAAAAAGGCGGGAATAAGTCCCCAAACCATACCCATAATTATACTTATAATGGCTGTTAGAGGAAGGGCAATATATGCGGGGAGGGTGTTGCCGAAATATATCATACAAGCGGCAGATGCAAGACCGCCGATAAGCGTCTGACCTTCCGCACCAATGTTCCAGAATCTCATTTTAAATGCCGGCGTTACCGCAAGAGAAACACAAAGAAGCATTGAAAGTTTCTGAAGCGTATTCCAGATTTTTCTGGTCGAGCCGAACGTGCCCTCAAACATTGAAACATATACCTGCAGGGGATTATAGCCTGTCAAAAATACAATTACAAAACCACAGAGAATGAGTGCCAAAACGATTGCTATCACACGAACTCCCCAGGATTTATACCAAATCATATCGTCGCGCTTTGAAAGCTGAATCAGCGGTTCGTGCGCGTGCAAATGTTGTTTTTCAGTTTTATTCATCGTCATGAGCCTCCCCATGTGATTTTGTCATCAGTAAACCGATTTGTTCTTTGGTGGCAGTCCGCGCATCAACTATGCCGCTTAAGCTGCCGCCGCTGATAACCATAATTCGGTCGCAAAGTTCAAGTAAAACATCAAGGTCCTCGCCGACAAAAATAACGGCAACACCTTTGCGTTTTTGTTCGTTAAGCAGATTATATATTGTGTAAGAGGAGTTTATATCAAGCCCTCTGACAGGATAAGCCGCCATTAAAACTGTCGGAGCGGAAGAAATTTCTCTGCCGACAAGCACCTTCTGAACATTACCGCCCGACAGACGGCGGACGGGAGTTGTGGGCCCGGGAGTTGAAACCTCAAGTCTGTTTATAATTTCTTCAGCAAGACTTTTTGGAGCTTTTCTTTCAAGGAAAACAGATTTACCTTTGCGATAGCTTCTCAGCATCATATTATCAACAATATCCATATTGCCTACAAGACCCATACCAAGTCTGTCCTCGGGGACAAATGAAAGTCTGACACCCATTTCGCGAATCTCTAACGGAGATTTGTTACGCAGGTTTTCTATTTCGCCCGTCTTTGGATTTATATATTCAAGACAGCCGCTGTTTAATTTCTGCAGACCTGCGATGGATTCGAGAAGCTCACGCTGACCGCTGCCTGCGATGCCTGCGATACCCAAAATTTCTCCTGATTTTGCAGTAAAGGAAATGTCTTTTAAAATGGGGACACCCTCACGGTCTGTGCAGTATAGGTTTTTGACAATAAGGCGGTCGACAGGATTTTTCACCTCGTCACGCTCAATATTCAAGCTGATTTTTTTGCCCACCATCATTTCGGTAAGCTCTGTTTCATTGGTTTCGGCGGTAATAACCGTGCCGACATACCTGCCTTTTCTTAAAACAGAAACTCTGTCCGAGATGGATAATACCTCGTGAAGCTTATGAGTAATTATAATAATCGACTTGCCATCGTCACGCATACGGCGAAGAACGTTGAAAAGCCTTTTTGTTTCCTGCGGAGTTAAAACTGCGGTAGGCTCGTCCAAAATAAGAATGTCGGCACCTCGGTATAAAACTCTTATTATTTCAACCGTTTGTTTTTCCGAAACAGACATTTCGTATATTTTTTTGTTGGGGTCAATAGAAAAACCGTATCGGTCGGCGATTTCGCTCACACGACTTGCGGCAGCTTTCATATTGAATTTTTTATCATCCTCAAGACCGAGTATAATATTTTGTGCGGCGGTAAACACATCAACAAGCTTAAAATGCTGATGTATCATACCGATTTTATAATTGTATGCGTCTTTGGGAGAGCGGATAATAACCTCCTCGCCGTCTATAAAAATCTGTCCTTCATCGGGATAATATATTCCCGAAATCATATTCATAAGAGTGGTTTTACCGCTTCCGTTTTCACCGAGGACAGATAGAATTTCACCTTTATTTACAGAAAGGCAAACATTACTGTTGGCAACCGTACTGCCAAAGGTTTTTGTAATGTTTTTCAATTCTATTGCAGCAATCTGGCTCACTAAGACAAACCTCCTTCAGACAAAAATGCCTGTCTATTTTAATTCTATAATTACATTAAGAAAAAGCACAAGTCCACTTATGGTTTTTCTTAATGTAAAGAACATTGGCGGGGAGATAAGGTCCCCGCCGATATTCTTTGTTGATTGATTATTTTTCTATGATACCGTCGATAACAAGGTCAAAGTAGGGAGCGCTTCTGAATTTGGATTCGTTGAAAACACCGTCGGAAACAACCTCTGTATCAGGTGTGAAAGCGGGATCGGAGTCAACGTCTGCTTTGTAGGAAGTAAGCTCTTTGCCGCCAACTGTGAAAGTCTTTGTATCAAATACTTTGATTTCGCCGGAGATAAGCTTAGCTTTTACTTCCTCAAGTTTTTCTGCTGTGCCTTTTGCGGCAACTTTATCATTTAAGCCGAGAATCTGAACAACATCGTCTTCAAGACCGCCACAGAAGTCCTGAGTGATAGGTTTGCCTTCCTGTGTAGCTGTGATGATATGTTCAAAGTATGGCTGCCAGTTGATTTTGGAAGAAATAAGAGCAGAGTTCGGGCCCCATTCACGAGTGTCGAGGTTGTATGCTACGTTAGGAACGCCTGCTTCTTCACAAGCTTTCGGTGAACCTTCCGAGTCAGCATGCTGGCTGATAAGTACGCATCCGTCAGCGATAAGGGCGTTAGCCATTTCTTTTTCTGCAGCTATATCAAACCAGGAGTTTGTGTACTTAACTTCCATTGTAACTGTCGGGCAAACTGAACGCGCGCCGAGGAAGAAAGATGTAAAACCGGATTTAACTTCTGCATAAGGATATGCGCCGATATAACCCATTTTTGCCTTGTCAGGAGTGATTTTGCCTGATTCGATCATTTCGTTAAGTTTCAGACCTGCCGCAACACCTGCAAGGTATCTGCCTTCATAGATAGAAGCAAAAGCGTTGAAGAAGTTGGGAAGATTTTCTGTGTGAGCTTTTGTACCTGTAGCGTGGCAGAACATTACATCAGGAAACTCTTTTGCTGCCTGAATCATGAAATCTTCATGGCCGAAGCTGTCTGCAAATACAATGTCACAGCCTGCATCAACGAGGTCTGCAGCTGCTTCGTAGCATTCAGCAGTTTCAGGAATGTTTGTTTTAATCATTACCTGATTGTCAGAAAGGCCGAGAGCTGCTTGTGCTGCTTTAGCGGCATCCATAAAGTTTCTGTCATAGGTTGAATTTTCGTCGTGAAGGAAAATAAAACCTATTTTGAAGTCGGCATCGCTGCCTGTCTTTGTGTTGCCACAAGCTGCGAAAGCAAGAATCATTACTGCAGCGAGGGCAAGTGCGAGAAGTTTTTTCATTGGTTAGTACCTCCTAAAATTTTTATAAAGGTTGATCTTTCAACCTGAAATACTAATAAATATTTTACCAAATAAGGCAGTAAAATCCAATAGCAATTTGTTACAAATATTGTAAAATAAATTTGTAATATTAGTTAAATTTAATTATTGAAGGGAATTCCCAGATGGTCATAAGCCGATTTTGTTGCCATTCTGCCGCGGGGAGTCCTGTTCAAATAGCCGAGCTGCAAAAGATAGGGCTCGTAGACATCTTCAATGGTATTGGCGTCCTCGCCGATGGTTGCGGCAAGAGTATCAAGACCTACGGGTCCGCCACCGAAGTGGGTAACTATCGAAAGCAGCATACGACGGTCGACACCGTCAAGACCAAGCTTGTCTATCTCGAGCATATTAAGTGCCATGTCGGCAATTTCATCTGTAATTACACCGTCTCCGCGTATTTGTGCAAAATCCCGCACACGCTTTATAAGACGGTTTGCGATTCGTGGAGTTCCTCTTGAACGGGTGGCAATTTCAAGCGCACCTTTTTCCTCAATTTCAACCCCTAAAATGCTTGCAGAACGCTTTACAATCTGCAAAAGCTCATCTGTTGAATAAATTTCAAGACGCATTATCATGCCGAACCTGTCACGAAGCGGTGATGACAGAGCACCCGCTCTTGTGGTCGCGCCGATAAGGGTAAAGGGCTGCAGGTCAAGACGGATTGAGCGCGCGCTCGGACCTTTACCGATAATTATATCAAGTGCATAATCCTCCATTGCAGGATATAAAACCTCTTCAACGCTTCGGCTCATACGGTGAATTTCGTCAATAAACAAAACATCGTGTGGAGCAAGATTGGTTAAAATCGCGGCAAGGTCGCCCGGTTTTTCAATCGCAGGCCCGCTTGTAACTCGTATATTTACATTAAGCTCATTTGCAATTATTCCCGCGAGAGTTGTTTTCCCAAGCCCCGGCGGTCCGTAAAGCAGAACATGGTCGAGCGATTCGCTTCTCTGCTTGGCGGCAGAAATGAAAACACTCAGGTTTTCCTTAACCTTATCTTGTCCGACATACTCGCTGAGAGTACGGGGGCGGAGAGAATATTCAATTTCGGAATCTTCGTTCAAAAAGTTCCCCGACACGGAACGTATATCTTCCATTTACTTTACTCCTTTTAAGCAGAAAAACTAATTTTCTTTTTATTGACCTGCCTGCTTAAGTGCAAGTTTTATCAGCTCCTCTACACTGGAGGCATTTTTAACATTCATTACAGCGGCACGAGCTGCCGTATCAGAATAGCCGAGAGAGATAAGCGCACCGACAGCCTCGTCCGACATGCCGCCGGGAACGGTTGACGGGGCTGCTGCAGTAGGCAGAGAATCCACGGAAAATCCCTTTAGCTTGTCTGCAAGGTCGATTACAATTCTCTGAGCCGTCTTTGCACCGATGCCGGGAGCTTTGGTAATAGACTTCGAATCACCGGAGGAAACGGCAAGAACAATCTCGGACGGGGAGAAGGTATCCAAAATTGCGGTTGCAGCTTTAGGACCTACACCCGATACTGAAAGCAGAAGTTCAAAAAGTTTAAGGCTTTCCTCATCAGAAAAGCCGAAAAGTTCAAAAGCATCCTCACGGATATGAGTATGTATATAAATTTTTACTTCACTTTTTAAGGGAAGAGCCGAGCTTTCCCGAAATGGCATATTGATTTTATATCCTATACCGCTATTTTCAACTACTGCAAAGGCGGAGTTGACAGACTCAAGCGAGCCGATTATATAAGAAAACATCGGTTTCACCTCAAAAAATGTTGAATAACATAATATTTATTTAATTTTATCACAAATTCATCACAAAATCAAGAAAAATGTTACATAAAAGGAAACAAAAAAACTGACTACTGCGAAATAGTCAGTTTTATTTATTTGAAACACGTTGAGTTTTCTTGTAAACACTGCCCAAACGGCTGTTTATAAGCTCCGAATAAATTTTTGTTGAAAACTCTGCGGTATGGCCGAGCATCTCCTGAACAGCGGACACATCTGCACCGCTTTCAATAAGGTGTACTGCAAATGAATGACGCAGGGTGCCGGGCGTAATTTCCTTTTTTATTTTTGCCTTGTCCGCATAATATTTAATTATCTTCCAGAAACCCTGACGGGACATTTTGCCGCCGCTGATGTTGACAAAAAGATAATCATTATCTTCGGTTATAAGAAGATTATTGTTCCTTAAAGGGAGATAGCATTTGAGCGCATTTAACGCAACGCTGCCAATCGGAATTGTTCTCATTTTAATTCCCGAGCCGCAAAGAATATATGCTTCTTCCAAATTAACATCCGAAACCTTTAATACAATAAGCTCGGTTACCTTAAGTCCTGTCGCATACAAAAGTTCGAGCATCGCTTTATCACGGCACCCCTTAAATCCGACAGGAACGGGCTGACTGAGCAGCTGGTCTGTTTCTCTTGAAGTAAGAACGCAAATATTTCTTTCGGGCAGCTTTGGAGCTTTTATGCCGTCAAGCGGATTTTCGGACATTTTGCCTTCGGCCACAAGATAACAGTAAAATGCTCTGAGAGAAGCGATTGAGCGGAGTACAGAGGATACTGCTTGTCCGCAGGTTTGCATATGTGAAATATAAGAGTTGACAGTTTTTTTGTTCACGGAAAGAAAATCGGTTTGGTCGTTTGATATGTAACAGTCAAACTTTTTAATATCCCTCACATAGGACGCAATTGTATTTGAAGAGGATTTTTTATTCTTTTTCAAATATCCTGCAAAATCTTCTGTATATTGCAAAAACTGCCACCTCCTTTGTTAAAGTTTAAGTCTGATTAAATGGGCGGTTATAAACGTATCAATCAATGCTGAAAATGCACAAGCAAAAAATATTATTAAAAGCACAGTCAAATATGTTGAATTCTTTCTTTGGCCTGCGGCAACAAGGCTGACAAACAGGAGAAAAGGAAAGAATATAAGGTTTTGCGGCAATGTGGACAAAATAGCCGCGCTCAGTCCGAAGTTTTTTATAATACACCCGATTGCAAATCCTAAAATGCCGCCGCGGTAGGCGAGCATACCCGACGAAAAATAAACGGAATAGCGTGTAAATCCGAATACCCATATAATCAGGCAGGGCTTTAAGAATGATTTGAACGAGTTTGCGAAAATCAAAGATTTCGGAGCGTCCGACGCTTCAAAAACATTTGTTCCCGGCGCAAAACGCACAAGTGTCCCGCCGACAGTTATGCCGGCAATAAATGTAAGTAAAAATACGTATGGCAAAAGCTTGCCCGACTTTTCGGTATGTGTTTTTATCATAGTTCCTCCGCAGAAAAATATTCTGTAAATTATATTCTGCGAGGAAGAAAAAAATTACATAGATTTAGATTTATCGGCACATTTTTTTACAGCTTCGATAAAAGCGCCCCTTATGTCGCTTTGTTCGAGAGAGTAAACGGCCTCGATGGTTGTTCCGCCGGGGGAACATACCCTATCCTTTAAAACACCCGGATGCTCACCCGACTGAAGGACAGTTTTCGCTGAGCCCAGCACCGTCTGGGCGGCAAGCATATAAGCAACATCACGAGGAAGTCCGCATAAAACGCCGCCGTCTGCCATTGCTTCAATTACCATATAAATATAAGCAGGTCCCGAACCCGATACAGCGGTTACAGCGTCAATATATTTTTCATCTAAAATAAGGGTTTTTCCAACCGTTCCAAAGATTTTAACAGCAATATCCATGTTTTTTTCGCCTGCGTTTGACTGGCAAATTACCGTCATACCTTCGCCAACAAGTGCAGGAGTGTTGGGCATAACGCGGATTGCTTTTGATTTGCCGCCGATGCCTTTTTTAAGCTCGGCAACCGATACCCCGGCGGCAATGGAGATAAAAAGTTTATTATTAAATATAGAAAAATCAGAAAGAATTTCTCTTAAAATATTGGGTTTTACCGCAAAAATTATAACATCTGCAGAGTCTGCGGCAAGAAGATTATCGGAGGTGATATTTATACCCTTTTCAGAAAAAGCGGAAAGCTTTTCAGGCATAGAATCACTGACTGTAATATCGGCAGGAGTAATAAATCCGCTGGAAATTATTCCGTTAATAATAGCAGATGCCATATTGCCTCCGCCTATAAAAGCGAGTTTCATTTGTTAACCTCCGATTTTATAAAATATAATCACCCTGCCCCGCGGCAAGATGATTATTTCCTAATGCGTGTATTTGATATTTTACTAGATTTTGCGACAATTGTCAATGGTTTTTTCAAAGTTACATAATTTTTTACATATTGCACAAATAAGTTTGACAGTATTTTGCAAATCTACCAAATTTCCCATTTCACTTGAAGTATGAATGTACCTGAGCGGAATGGATATTGCGCCTGTTTTAATGCCGCCGCAGGAGAATTGAAGCATTGAAGCGTCGGTTGAACCGGCAGTTAAAATTTCAAGCTGATAGGGGATGTTTTCCTCTTTTGCAGCGGTTTCGATAATATCGCGGACAAGGTGATTTGTTACGATTCCTTTGTCCATTATTTTGATGCAGGGTCCGTCGCCCAGCTTAACTGCCATCTTCTCGCAATCGGGAGTGTCGCCCGTATCGGTAATATCAACGGCAATGGCGTAATCGGGACAGATGTCATAGGCCGCGGTAGCCGCGCCCCTCAATCCGATTTCCTCCTGAGATGTGAATACAAAATAAATATCCGCATCGCATTTTTCAAGCTCTTTAGCCGCTTTAATAAGGGCAAAGCAGCCCGCTCTGTTGTCTAAAACCCGTGAAATTATCGTGTTGCCTGAAATCTCAAAATTGCTCTCGAATTTTCCGCACATTCCGAGTGAAATCATACTCTCCGCCTCGGCCTTATTTTTTGCGCCGATGTCAACAAACATATCGGTGATTTTCAGGTCTTTAATTTCCTTCTTCTCGCCCGCGGACAACACTCCGCAAACCCCGTTTTCAAAACGAATTCTCGAATTTAATGCGGTATGGGCTGATAAGCCTCCGACAGCCGAAATATAAACAAATCCGTTATCGTCAATAAACCTTGCCATCACACCGATTTCGTCCATGTGAGCCGCAAAAAGGATTTTTTTGCCATTTCCGGGGATGTGAAGTGAAACATTTCCGAGAGGTGAAACGGATATTTCACCAAGTCCCTCAAGCTCTCCCTTAATCAATTCCGCAATATCACATTCCGAACCCGAAACGCCGAAAGCGTCAGTCAGTTTTTTTAATAATTCCATTTATAAAACCTCCAAAGCTGAAAGATTTTCTGCAACCTCTTTTGCAAGAAGATACATAGCCTCATAATCCTTTTTATCCATAACCGTAAGGGGAGAGTGAAGGTATCTGCATGGCACTGATAGCGCGGCTGCGATTACACCCCTGCCGACCGTCTGAGCCGCCCTGACCTCATTTCCGCCCGAAGCGTAGCTTTTTAGTTGACATAATATATTTCTCTCTTTTGCTCTTTCGATAAGTGCCCCCACGAGCTTTCGGTCAGCCATAAAGCCGCCGTCCATATAGGAAAGAGCGACCCCACCGCCAAGATTTGTAACGTTTTTGCCCTTTTCCATATCAGGAATGTAAGAGCAGGTGGTGGCTTCAAGGGCAATGAAAAGGTCAGGCAAAATCCTTTTTGCGGCTATTCTGCCGCCTCTAAGGCCAACCTCCTCCTGAACGGTAAACACACACCAGGTGTCATATTCAAAATTGGCTTCCTTGATTAGTTTTATAAGCGTCGCACAGCCCACTCTGTCGTCTAATGCTTTTGCCTTAACTTTACCGTCGCCAAACTCGGTATAGTCGCTGTCAAAAACGATAAAATCGCCTTTTTCAGTGAGCTTTTCCGCTTCCTCTTTTGAAGATGCGCCTATATCAATGTACATATTTTTTTCTTCAACTGCTTTTTTGCGCTCGTCGGCAGTTGTAAGATGAACAGCTTTTATGCCGATAACGCCCGGGGTTCTGTTTTTACCGACAAAAACCCTTAGACCGAGAAGTATTCGGGAATCTATTCCGATTGAAGAAAATTTCAGGTATCCTTCGTCGGTTATACCGCTGACGAGGAATCCCACCTCGTCAGTATGTGCCGTAAACATAACCGTTTTACCTGTTTTTCTGCCTTTTTTAAAGCAGTACAGATTATCCGTGGAGTCATGCTCGATTCTGTCGCAATGGTCTTTCACCGTAGAATAAATGTAGTCAAGCACATCATTTTCATAGCTTGATATGCCTGAAAGGGAGGTTAATTCTTTAAGCATCAGCACTACCTCCGAAAACATTTTTTATAAATTCCGCAATCCCTTTTGCCGAGGATTTTATATCGGCAAGCGAAACCGTTTCTATTGTGGTGTGCATATACCTGAGCGGAACGGAGATTAGCACACAGGGGATTCCGCATGAGGAAACCTGAATATCCCATGCGTTTGTACCTGTATCGCCCGTTTCAAGCTCTGTCTGGTATTCTATATTATTTTCCTCCAAAGTTTTTCGTAAAACGGAGGTGTATTTTCTGTTCAAATTCGGACCGAGACAAACCGCAGGTCCTTTGCCTAAAACGCAGGTTTTACTTTTATCGCCGTCAGGTGTGTCGCCGTGAGTAACATCGACAATTATTGCAAGGTCGGGGGATAGCCTTTCAGCGGCAATTTTTGCGCCGAATCTGCCAATCTCCTCCGAATGACTTGCGACAACGCAGATGTCCGCATTAAGATTTGCACTTTTTAGCTGCTCTATTGCCAAAAGGTGAGTGCAAATCCCAGCGCGGTTATCAAGACCGCCACCGCAGAATTTATCCTCTCCAAGCATGGAATGCTTGGTTTTAACGGAGATAGGACTTCCTATTTTAATAAGCTCGCGCATTCTGTCATCCGATAGACCCGTGTCAATAAGCAGGTCATCAAGTTTTACGCCCTCTTTTAATTCTTCTTTAGATAAA
This sequence comes from Monoglobales bacterium, assembly GCA_041678125.1. Lineage (GTDB taxonomy): Bacteria > Bacillota > Clostridia > RUG12999 > RUG12999 > RGIG7450. Next base: position 4,317 of record JBAYOS010000009.1, on the reverse strand, counting down.
ATGTGCGGAGGCTTCGCCCCAATCACACCGAAAACATCCTCTTTTCCGTGGATAATTACTTCCTGACAGGGGAGAACTCTGGGGTCAAATCCTCCGAGGGTTGCAAAGGAAACAAACCCTCCGCCCGCAAAATCGCGGACGATAAGCCCTATTGTGTCAAGGTGAGCGTCCAGCATAATAAGGGGTGCATCTTTTTTACCGCAGCGCAGATAACCCATCACGTTTCCGGACGGGTCAACCGAGCAATCTGTTAGATAACGCGCAAAAATATCCTTCAGAGATTCTGAGCCCGTATGCTCAAACCCCGAAAGAGCAGTTATACTGCAAAGTTCTTTCAGTAACTCCATTTTTCCTCCTTAAAGGTAAGACAGGTAAAATATTACCTGTCCTCAAGCTCGTATATAATATTAGAAATAACCGCAAGAGGAGCGGTTTCTGTCCGCAAAATGCGAGGTCCGAGTGACACGGAAAATGCTCCCGCACTTTTTAAAAGAGCGATTTCATCGTCCGAAATGCCACCTTCGGGACCTATAAAAATATTAACGCTTTTTGCGGAAAGATTTTCTATTAAAATCTTTTTAAGGGAATTTTCGGTTTCAAGCTCATAAGCCGTAATAGGCAGGTCGCAGTCTGTGAAGATTTTTAACGCCTCTTTAAAACTAACAGGGGAGCAAACCTCGGGGATTAGCCCTCTGCCCGACTGTTTTGCGGCAGATTCCGCAATTTTGTTCCACCGCTCGGTTTTTGATTTTGCCTTCTGAGCAGGGATTTTAACTATACATCTTGAAGATTCTACCGGAACAATTTCTGTCACGCCAAGCTCAACGGTTTTTTGAATAATATATTCAAATTTATCACCTTTGGGAATACATTGAAAAAGCCTTATCTTAACGGAAGGCTCAGCCTCAGACGGCTGCCGGCTTATAATTTCGCCCGAAACCTCACCGCTTGAAAGGGAGGTAAGACGGGTTACGCAGTCAAATCCGTCACCGCCGCAAACGATAATTTCATCATTTTCTTTAAGACGCAGAACGTCTGTTATATGATGGGCGTCTGCCCCCGAAATTACTACTTTTTCATTTTGTGTGTCAGCAAAAAATCTTCTCATACCTCTATTTCGTGCAGACTATGGCTGCCCATTCTCCTTCTGTTACAATGCGGTCAATTTTAAATCCGTATTTAATGAGCGCATCCTTTACATCTTCAAGTCTGTGCTCGATTATTCCCGATGTTATGTATACGCCGTCATCTGTCAAAAAATTCGCCGCCGATTCCGAGAGCATAATAACCGCATCGGCAATTATATTTGCAACTACAATAGAAAATTTACCTGTTACACCTGTTGTAAGGTCACAGCAGCGAATGTCAATTTTATCGGCAACTTTGTTAAGCTCCGCGTTTTCTCTGGCTACTTTAACGGCGACACTGTCAATGTCAGACGCCACTATTTTTGAGCAGCCAAGCTTTGCTGCACCAACAGATAGAATTCCACTTCCCGTTCCGATATCAAGCATGCTGGAATCGGGAGTGACAAACTCCTCTAAAAGAGCAAGGCACATTCTGGTGGTTTCGTGAGTACCTGTACCGAACGCCATACCCGGATCAAGCTCAATTACAACATCGCGGGACTCATCAAAGATTTCCTCCCACTGAGGTTTTATGATAATTCTTTTGCCCACGGGTACGGGTTTATAATATTTCTTCCATTCATTTTCCCAATCCTGCTCGTGAACCTCTTTTGCGGAGATTTCAAACCCCGATATATCAGTAAGCCCTTCAAGGGATTTGATTCCATCTTCAATTGTTTTAATGGTTTCATTTATGTTCGTTTTAGGGGGATAATATGCTTTAAGCGTTGCAAATTCGGTTTCATACTGCTGTCTGACATCATCGTCCAAAACGTCCCATGAAGAGGTCAGCCTTTCCGATTCTTCAAGCAGACTTGCATCTGTTATGGAAACACCACTGACGCCTGTTGCATAAAAAACACCGCTTGCCATTTCAACCGCTTGGTTAGCTATTTTCACCGTTATTTCAGTCCAATTCATAGGTACTGCCTTTCATCAATCAAAGAAATCTTTGACTTTTTCACTGAATTTTTTCTTTTTGTTATAGTTTTTATCGCTGAGCTGCTGAGCAAACTTTTGAAGTGTTTCCTTTTGCTCTGAATTCAAGTTTTTGGGAACCTCAACAATTATCGTAACATACTGGTCGCCCGGAGTTTTTGTTCCAAGGTGAGGAATTCCCTTGCCGCGAAGCCTGAATTCCGTGTTTGGCTGAGTGCCCTCGGGAATGGTCATTTTAACCTTTCCGTGAATTGTGGGAACGTCAATTTCCGCACCGAGCGCCGCCTGAACAAAGGTTATCGGTATACTGCAGAGCACACTCGTACCCTGTCTTTCAAAGATTGCGTGCGGACGGATATGAACAGTAACATAAAGGTCCCCGCTCGGACCGCCCCGTGAGCCCGCATCACCCTTTCCGCTGACTGAAATGGTTTGACCGTCGTCAATACCTGACGGTATATTAACTTTTTCCGTAACCTTGCGGCGAACCTTGCCTTTTCCGTCACAGGTAGGACATTTTTCCTTGATAATTTTACCGCTGCCGTTACAAGCCGAGCAGGGCTGAGTTGTCTGGAACTGACCGAATGGGGTTCGCTGAACTGTCCTTACCTGACCTGAGCCGCTGCAGTTTGAACAGGTTTCGGGCGAGGTGCCTTTTTTAGCACCGCTGCCGCCGCAATCGGGACAGTTTTCTATATGTGAATAATTGATTTCACGGGTAACTCCGAAAGCCGCTTCCTCGAAGGAAACAACCTCAACAACCTCAACATCACGGCCTCTTACAGGACCGTTTCTGCGGGCAGACGATCTGCCACCGCCGAAAAAGCTGCCGAATATTTCGCTGATATCGTCAAATCCGCCGAAACCGCCGAATCCGCCTGCACCGCCGAATCCCTGAGGACCGTCGTGACCGAACTGGTCATAGTTGGCTTTTTTCTGCGGGTCGCTTAGATGCTCATACGCTTCGCTGAGCTCTTTGAATTTTTCTTCAGCCTCTTTATCGCCGGGATGCAGGTCGGGGTGGTACTGCTTTGCAAGCTTTCGGTAAGCTTTTTTTATTTCATCTGCAGATGCGGATTTATCCACGCCCAGCACTTCATAATAATCTCTTTTACTTGCCATTATTTCCTCCATAACCCTTATACGCCCACACAATTTTTCTGCGTGGGCGTGGGATTATTATTCAATTAGATTTCCTTAAAATCAGCGTCCTGTGCATCACTTTCTGCATTACCGCCCATATCGGCACCGCCCATATCGGGAGCACCCTGAGCGCCTGCCTGCTGATACATCTTTGTGGACATTTCGTGGAATTTCTGTGTCAGCTGTTCGGTAGCAGCTTTGATAGCATCATTGTCTGTACCTTCAAGAGCTTTTTTAACCTTTTCAAGCTCAGCTTCGACAGCTGATTTATCTTCGGCAGGGAGTTTATCACCGTTTTCTTTTAAGATTTTCTCTGTCTGGTAAACCATAGAATCTGCATTGTTGCGGATTTCAATGGCTTCCTTGTGTTTTTTATCCTCTTCGGCAAATTTTTCCGCTTCTTTTACAGCCTTGTCAATCTCTTCATCAGTCAAGTTTGTGCTTGCTGTAATAGTAATATCCTGAGCATTGCCTGTACCTAAGTCTTTTGCGGAAACGTGAACAATACCGTTTGCGTCAATATCAAAGGTTACTTCAATCTGAGGAACGCCTCTGGGAGCGGGAGCAATACCCGTAAGCTGGAATCTGCCGAGAGTTTTGTTGTCTGCGGCCATTTCACGCTCACCCTGAAGAATATGAATGTCAACAGCGGGCTGATTGTCAGCGGCAGTTGAGAATACCTGACTTTTCTTTGTAGGAATAGTTGTATTTCTTTCGATTAATTTTGTGAATACACCGCCGAGAGTTTCAAGACCGAGCGAAAGGGGAGTAACGTCCAAAAGAACGAGGTCCTGAACATCACCTGCCAAAACGCCTGCCTGAATAGCAGCGCCCATAGCAACACATTCATCGGGGTTAATGCCTTTGTGAGGCTCTTTATTTATAAGCTTTTTAACTGCTTCCTGAACAGCGGGAATACGCGTAGAACCGCCGACAAGCAGTATTTTGTCAACCTGAGAGGGGCTAAGACCTGCGTCTGAAAGCGCCTTTCTTACAGGCTCCATTGTTTTTTCAACAAGGTCGTCTGTCAGCTCGTCAAACTTAGCTTTTGTAAGTGTGAGGTCAAGATGTTTCGGACCTGAAGCGTCAGCTGTAATAAAGGGGAGGT
>JBAYOS010000008.1:0-16339 GCA_041678125.1 Monoglobales bacterium | reverse complement strand
TGCTCCGAAGTAGGCAAAGGTATAAGATATAATTCCGTAAAGTATGCTGAAAATTACCATGAGCAGCTGACCGAGGGGATTGCCCTTTGCGCTTAATATGAGCGACGTTGCGCCGATAACTGACGCAAAAAGAGTCATATAATTTCCCCTGTCAAATAGAATAAATGATAGCAAAATCAGTGTGACGGAATGGCTCCATAACATTTTCTCGGCTCTTGTAAAATAGAGTGACAGTGACTTTATCTGCATTTTAGTAACCTCCAAAAAAACAAGCATCCGCGACACATCTTCTAAGACCTAACGATGTGTTACGAATGCTTTCGCATTTACTACCCGGTGGCAGTTTTATATTTACCGAATATTATAATATGAAATAACAAAAAAGTCAAGCGGCAGGCTATTTTAAATTATAGGATAAAACGGTACTTTTCATACAGTTTAGCGGCCACATGGAGCCATACCTTGCCTTGCCGGCTACTCCCATTTCTATAAGCTGTTCATTCTGAAACAGTCCTGATTTAAGACCTGAAAAATCAAAATAGAGCCGGGAAATTGAGGTTATCTGATCCTTAAGCTGCTCGACTTCATTCATTCTGATGTTGCACAGATAAATCTCCAGATCCTTATTACCTTCAAGAAACTTTTTAAGGGCATCTATCTGAACTTCTTTGGCGGAAAACATATATTGCAGACGTTCATCATCACCTCTTAATACAATAAAAAGAGGCAGGTTTGTTTCTCTTAATTCATCTGTCAGAGTTTTCATTTCACGGCCGTTTAAATCAAAGTCGTGAAACCAGGGAAATACCTTGACACCCTTTGCATTAAGCTCATCTATTCCCCTTTTAACAGAGGGAACAGCGCCGGGCAGCAGAGGGTTTACTGTAAGAACTAGATTATAGTTATCGTCTGTAATTTCTTTTCTTAAATCCATATCGCCTTCGTAAGGATCATTGTAAAATATGGAATAGGTACTTGACACAAATCCGCCTTCTATATTATTGTCGGCATGAAGCCTTTTCAAATCTTCAAAGCTTTTGTATCTGATCTTGCGGAAAGGCCAGCCGCCCACATAGCAGTTATAATCAATCAATTTGATCCCTCCGTTACAGTCTGAAACTTCTGTCCAGAACTTTTAGTGCGTTTTTATAGAAAATCCTGTCCTTTTCTTCATTGGTTAAGTCGGCTTCCAACACCTGACCTATGCAACTGCTGTATGCGATTGGGCAGTCGGTGCCGAATAGCACCCTGTCCACACCGATATTTTCAACGGTGTAGTTTAAATCGTCCGCCCGATAAATGGAAGAGGATATATCAACCCAGACATTCTTACAATCGCGAATGGCAGGGATGCCGTTGTAACAGTTGCCTCCGAGATGCGCCATGATTATTTTAAGTTCAGGGTATCTTTTTGCAAGATTTGCAACATTAACCCCGATTGATTCGTTATCCATCTGCCCCGTTGATTTATGGAAACTGTGGATAAGCAAAGGAACACCGTAATCAATTATCCTTTCAACCGACTTATTGACAACCATATCATCACAAAAGGTCGAGAGCCAGAATTTCACGCCCTCAAACCCCTGGTCCTCAATACCTCTTTTTAAAACGTCCAAAGCGTTCTGATGCTCAGGACTGAGGTATAGAAAAGCTCCTATGTGTTCGGGGTGGGATTTGGCAAGTGTTTCGGCGGCCTTGTTTGCCAACCCGACCTCTTCCTCTGTCGGGCTTGGCGCATACACGTTTGAAATATAGATTTTGTCAATACCGAATTTTTCAATTACTTTTAAAATTAAATCATCGCGGTTTACATTGTCATAAACCCAGCTGTGAGCATGAATGTCGATTATCACAGGTTATTCCCCCTTGCCGGTAAACCAGGCGGAAACCTTTTTAAATGCGGCAATGGTATCCTTTAAATCCTGCTCGGTATAAAATTCATTAACAGGTATGCTGATTGAGCTTTTTAAAACCTCTTCGGCAACGGGGCATAAACCCGTGTCATAAGAAATTTCCCTTCCATAATATTTAGAATCAAAGGGCGCGTGTGTATTGATATACCCCGTTTTATTTTTGAACAGATCATACTCGTAAACACAAGCGGGGATATATCCTCTGTGGCAGTTTATGCCTTCAGCTATTAGCGCCTCAACAAATGTATCGGTATCAACGCCTAATTTCTTTTCATCTATCCTTGATAAATAAAACCAATATGAAGAAATGTTTCCCTCTTTAACAAGATGTGGGGTAATACCCGGAATATCCTTCAGCCCTTCGGTCAACTTTGTTCCGTAAATATTTCTTTGTTTGCAAAGCCACTGGACTCTATCCAGCTGAGCAATGCCGACAGCTCCGGTAAGCTCGTTCATCCTGTAGTTTGGAGCAATATAAGGAATATTTCTCCTTGCCGCGCCGGTAGCAATACGTTCATAGTTTTTGTCAGCAAACCTCAAGGCTGTACGATACAGGCTTTCATCATTCATTATACACATACCGCCGTCACCCGCGGAAATATGCTTAAAATCGTTTAGTGAAAAACATCCGATATCACCTATTGTTCCCGCCAAACGGCCTTTGTAGTAGGCCATATATGACTGAGCACAGTCCTCAATCACTCTCAGATTGTGTTTTTTGGCAATAGCCATAATTTCGTCCATATCGGCAGGATTTCCTGCGAGGTGAACAACTAATATTGCCTTGGTTTTGTCGGAAATTTTGCTTTCAATGGATTTGGGATCCATATTATATGTATGGGGGTTTACGTCGGCAAACACGGGGATAGCATTTTGGAAAATAATGCCGATAATGGAGCCCATATCGGTAATCGGCGACGTTATAACCTCATCGCCTGCCGTTACGCCGATGGCACCGAGGGCAGTATGTATTGCGGCAGTACCTGAGGAAGTAGCAACACAGTATTTGCTTCCGTACAAATCGGCGAATTTTTTATTGAATTCTTTTACCTTTTTCCCGGACCAGTAAAAGAGAGTGTTTTGCTCCAAGGCTTCAGCCAGATGCTTAAGCTCTGTCCCGTCAAACCTTTTTCCTGTTCCGAAAGGAGTTTTTTTAACTTTTTCTCCACCGTAAAGTGCTAATTTTTCCACAATATATACCACCTTTTTATTGTTTATTTTACTTTAATGTAACACAGTAAGTCATTCTTTTCCATGAACTTTATGTCATAAAAATATGGAGATTATGACATTGTATAACTAAATAGTTATCGGATAGGAACATTTTTTGATGTTTATCTGAGAAAAAATGAGGCAGAAAAGCCGCACGTCAGCTTATCTGCCCATTAAATTAACCTTTAATATAGTTAGAGAGGTCGATACCAAAAATCTCGCAAGCTGTTTTAAACACGCCTTCATTTACTTTGTTTCTGTAGTAGGTTCCCATCTGGTGATCTAAAGCCTCACGGAGTTCATCGAAATCTTCTACGACATATCCATCAACCTCATCCCACCAGCGAGCTATAATGGCAACAGCCTTTTCCTTTTGCTCGGTCTTAAGGCTGAGCCAGCTGTTGGTTTTTAAGCTTAACAGGAAGTTGATTTCATCCTCTGTTACAGGTTTTGTTTCACCGATGCCCTCACCCTCCTGATTTTTCATATACTCAGGTGAGAATAAATAAACATCTGCTGAATCTACATTATAATCCACTTCATATCCCACTGCTTCGGAAATGAAACGTAGGGGTACAAGAACTCTGCTGTTTACAATAATCGGCGGAGAATCAAGTGTTGCCTCATAGGAAACACGCTCGTCAATCTCCTCAACATATTTTTCATAATAAGCAGTAGTATTTCCAACCTGCATTATAATTGTCGGATGCTGTCTGGACGGTTCCCAAATCTCAACCTGCTTCTTTTCATCAAGCCATTCGACATCATATCCTATCATTTCGGAAATGGCACGAACGGGAACCATTGTTCTGTCGATGATAATCTGCGGGGGTGTGTCGGTTACTACTTCTTCAAGATCAAGAAAAATCCTGCTTGCGGCAAATACATTAAGCGACATGGAAAGTGCCACTACAAAAACTAATGCCGCTGTAAAAATTCTTTTTTTCATTACTGTTTCCTCCAACTTTTATAAATTTCCTGTGCTTATTTTACCATAAAGGAAGGATAAAGACAAGTGCTTGCCTTGTAATGTTAAATTTTTGTCCTGAAATGTATTTGCATAAGATTATTTTATTCCTTCAAGAAGTCGTTTCCGGGCCTGGAGAGTATTTTCTCGACTGCCGAAGGCGGTTAGTCTGAAATATCCTTCACCGTTTTTGCCGAAACCGCTTCCGGGTGTGCCGACAATGTTATAGTTTTCGAGCAGATAATCAAAATATGTCCAGCTGTCCGTATTATTCGGACACTTCATCCAAATATAAGGGGAATCCTTGCCGCCTATATGCCATATCCCGAGCTCTGTCAGCGTTTCGGAAATAATTTTCGCATTTCCCTTATAATAGTCAATATTTTCCTTAATCTGCTTTTGACCCTCCTCAGAAAATACGGCCGCTGCACCCTTTTGGATAATATAAGAAACACCGTTGAATTTTGTTGTTTGTCTTCTGAGCCACAGCTTATTTAAAGAGGTATTTTCAAATACGAGCGCTTTGGGAACAACTGTATATCCGCAGCGCGTCCCTGTAAATCCTGCGGTTTTTGAAAGGGAGCAGAACTCTATGGCGCATTCCTTTGCACCCTCTATTTCAAAAATGCTTTTCGGGCAGTTTTCATTATCAATAAATGCTTCGTACGCCGCGTCAAACAGTATCAGAGCATTTTTACTCTTTGCATAGTTTACCCACTCTTTAAGCTGATTTCTGTCACAAACTGCTCCTGTGGGATTATTAGGCGAGCAAAGATATATTATATCTGCATCTACTGTATAATCGGGCAGGGGCAAAAAGGCGTTCTTTTCATTTGCGTCCATATAGAGAATCTTTCTTCCATCCATAATGTTGGTATCCACATAGACGGGATAGACGGGGTCGGGAATCAGAACGGTGTTTTCCGTGCAAAAAATATCAAGGATATTTCCGAGGTCGCTTTTTGCACCGTCGCTTATAAAGATTTCATCGGCATCTAAATATACTTTATTTTCTTCATAGTGCTTCTTAATTGCTTCCTTTAAAAAGTCATATCCCTGTTCGGGACCGTAACCGCGAAAGCTGTTTTCACAGCCCATTTCCTTTGACGCATCTACAAGAGCGTCTACCACCTCAGGGCAGAGCGGTTTTGTCACATCACCGATACCAAGTCTGATAATTTGTGCATCGGGATGCTTTTCCTGATACTCCTTCACCTTGCGGGCATCGGTCGAAAACAGATAGCTTTCCTCTAAATTAAGATAGTTACCGTTTATTTTCATATTTTCACCACTCCTTCAAATGCAATTACGGCGTTGCCTGTCATATATACCGTTCCGTCGTCGATATATCTGATTATCAAATCGCCGCCGCGGAGTTTTACGGTTATATCTTCATTCTTTTTGCAATATCCGTTTTCGCAGGCGGCAACAACAGCCGCACAAGCACCGGTACCGCAGGCCCACGTTTCGCCGCTTCCGCGTTCCCATACTCTCATCTTGATTGTATGCTCATCAATAACTTTAATAAATTCTGTATTGACTCTTTCGGGGAAGAGCGGGCTGTATTCAAATTTCGGTCCGATGTTTTCCACATCAAAGCCATCTACATTATCCACAAACACAATACAATGAGGGTTGCCCATAGATACTGCCGTAATCTCATATTCCGAGTCTGCAATATGAACTTTTCTGCCGATAACCGAATCTCCGTCTAAAGCCACGGGAATATTCTCGGGAACAAGCTCCGCTTTTCCCATATTAACCTGCGCGGATACTATTTCGCCGTCCTGCTTGTAAAGCTTCAGCGTCTTTATACCGCTTAAGGTTTCAATGGTAACATCAGTCTTGTTTACAATGCCCTTTTCGTAAAGATATTTGCCTACGCATCTGATAGCATTTCCGCACATTTTGCCTTCGCTTCCGTCAAGGTTGAACATTCTCATTTTTGCATCGGCAACGTCCGACGGGCAGATAAGAACAACACCGTCTCCGCCTATGCCCTTGTGTCTGTCTGAAAGGCTCACGCTGAGTCCCTCGGGGTTATCAATCTTCTGGGTAAAGCAATTAAAGTAAATATAATCATTGCCGCACCCGTGCATTTTTGTAAATTCAAGCTTCATTTTTGAACTTCTCATATGATTTATATCAACCAATTCGGTACTATACTCGCTATACCTGCTCTTGATACTGTCCGCCAATGCGTTTGCTGTATCTATCGAGGTAAGGCAGGGGATATTCCGCTCGATTGCCTTTCTTCTTATTTTTACGCTGTCTCTTGTCGGGATTCTACCCTTTGACGAGGTTGAAAGGACATAATTTATCTTGCCGCTTTCAATGAGCGAAAGCGCATTGATTTCGTTTTCGTGTATCTTATAGACAACCTCGGTTTCAAGATCATTTTTCCTTAAAAATTCGGCAGTTCCCTTTGTTGCATATATCTTAAATCCAAGTTCGGCATATTTTTTCGCAACATCTGACGTCTCGGCTTTGTCGCTGTCACGGACAGTAATGAAAATTCCGCCCTTTGTCCGCATATTATAGCCGCTTGACATAAGTCCTTTCATAACCGCTTCTTCTCTTGTATTGGCGATTCCCAAAACCTCGCCCGTCGATTTCATTTCAGGGCCTAAGTGGTTATCTACATCCTGCAGCTTCTCAAAAGAGAATACGGGCACCTTTGCGGCATAGTAGGGCGAACGCGGATAAAGTCCCGTTCCGTAGCCCAGGTCGCAAAGTTTTTCGCCGAGCATAACTCTTGTTGCAATTTCCACCATAGGAATTCCCGTAACCTTGCTGATGTAGGGAATAGTCCTTGAAGAACGGGGATTTACCTCAATGACATAAAGCTCGTTTCCGTAAATCAGATATTGTATATTGACAAGTCCGAGTACGCCCAGCGACAAGGAAAGGTTTTTCGCACTTTTAATGATTTTATCCTTAATTTCGTCGCTGATATTCCATGACGGATAGACCGCAATGGAGTCTCCCGAATGTATTCCGCTTCGTTCAATATGCTCCATAATACCGGGGATTAGAATATCCTCTCCGTCACAGATTGCGTCTATTTCAAGCTCTGTTCCCATAAGGTATTTATCAATCAAAATCGGATTTTCGATTTCGTGCGATAAAATGATTTTCATATATTCCCTTATGTCTGCCTCGCTAAAGGCTATAATCATATTCTGACCGCCGAGCACATATGAGGGACGCATCAAAACAGGGTATCCCACCTTTTCGGCCGCCAAAAGTGCTTCTTCGAGTGTCATAACAGTCATGCCGACAGGACGTGCAATTCCATGCTTTTCAAGCAGTTTGTCGAATTGTTCTCTGTCTTCCGCCGCATCTATGCTTTCGGCGGGTGTGCCGATAATTCTTACGCCGTTTTTCGCAAGATGATTGGTAAGCTTAATCGCAGTCTGCCCGCCGAACGCAACGATAGCACCGTAAGGCTTTTCGGTATGAATAATATCCATCACATCTTCATTTGTCAACGGCTCAAAATAGAGTCTGTCCGCGGTGTCATAGTCAGTTGATACCGTTTCGGGGTTGTTATTTACGATAACAACCGTATATCCCAGCTTTTTAAGCGCCATAACGCATCTTACCGAAGCATAGTCAAATTCCACGCCCTGACCGATACGGATAGGACCGGAACCGAATACTATTACAGTTTTTTTGCTTTTGTCCGACTTGTTTATAAAGTCAAGCGCCTCATTTTCGTTTTCATAGCTTGCGTAAAAATAGGGGGTAACCGCTTCAAACTCCGCGGCGCAGGTGTCCACCGTTTTATATGAGGGATATATTTTCTTTGGTATTTTCTGATTTGACAGCTTTTCAATGCTTGAGTCTAAAAATCCAAGCCTTTTTGCAGATAAGTATAATTCATCGGTCAAGGTGCTTTCAGACAGCTTCTTTTCAAATTCGGCAAGGTTTTTAAGCCTTTCCAGAAACCATTCGTCAATCATGGTAATCTGATGAATTTCCTCAACTGATATGTTGCGCTTTAAAGCTTCAAAGACAGTAAATAATCTTGTGTCGTCACAGGAATAAAGTCTTGTGTGAATTTCATCATCGGTCAGATGTTCAAATTCGGTATAATCTAATGTATCCTGATGAATTTCCGCACCTCTGACCGCTTTCATCAAAGCTTCTTCAAAGGTTGTGCCTATGCTCATAACCTCGCCTGTGGCCTTCATCTGCGTTCCCAGCCGTTTGCTTGCGTACACAAATTTATCAAAGGGCCATTTGGGGAACTTAACAACAATATAGTCAAGTGCAGGCTCAAATGCGGCATAGGTTTTGCCCGTTATATCGTTTATAATTTCATCAAGGCTGTATCCGATGGCAATTTTCGTTGCAACTTTGGCAATCGGGTAGCCTGTCGCTTTAGACGCAAGTGCAGATGAGCGTGATACTCTCGGATTTACCTCGATAACCGCATATTCAAATGATTCGGGATTCAGTGCAAACTGGCAGTTGCATCCGCCCTCCACTTTCAGCTCGCTGATAATATTAAGCGCCGCAGTTCTGAGCATCTGGTATTCCCTGTCAGCAAGGGTTACGGTTGGTGCAACAACGATAGAGTCGCCCGTATGAACACCTACGGGGTCGAAATTTTCCATCGCGCAGACGGTTATTACATTTCCGACTTTATCTCTTATAACTTCAAATTCAACCTCTTTCCAGCCGGATATACACTTTTCAACAAGTATCTGGTTGATTGGAGATTGATAAATTCCGTTCTCTGCAATTTCGCGGAGCTCTGTTTCATCCTCTGCAATACCGCCGCCTGTTCCGCCCAAAGTGAATGCAGGACGTATAATAAGCGGATAGCCTGTATGATTAGCAAACTGGACAGCTGACTGGACATCTGTTACAACCTTTGAGGGGATAACCGGCTCGCCGATTTTTTCCATTGTTTCCTTGAACATCTCACGGTCTTCCGCCTTGTTGATTGTATCAAGGTTGGCCCCCAAAAGCTCTACTCCCATTTTATCAAGAAAGCCTTCCTTTGCAAGCTGCATGGAAAGGGTCAGACCTATCTGACCGCCAAGCGTTGACAAAAGTCCGTCAGGCCTTTCCTTTTCGATAATTCGTTTCATTGTAACAAGGTTAAGCGGCTCTAAATATATCTCGTCTGCCATGCTTTTATCGGTCATAATGGTTGCAGGGTTTGAGTTTACCAAAACAACCTCAAGTCCTTCGGCTTTTAATATCTTCAGCGCCTGCGTTCCCGCATAGTCAAATTCAGCAGCCTGACCGATTACGATAGGGCCGGAGCCTATAAGCATTACCTTTTTCAAATTTTTATTAAGCGGCATCTTATTTCACTCCTTCCATCAGACTGATAAATTTATCAAACAGAAAATTGGAGTCCTGCGGACCGCCGCAAGCCTCGGGATGGAATTGCACCGAAAAGGCGGGCATATCCGAATATACAATTCCCTCACAGGAATTGTCGTTTAAGTTTATAAAATTGCATCTTGCATTTTCGGGCAGACTTTCCTTTATAACCGCATATCCGTGATTCTGACTTGTGATATAAACCCTTTTTGTATCCAAATCCTTTGCAGGATGGTTTGCTCCGCGGTGTCCATATTTAAGTTTTTCGGTATGCGCGCCGTTTGCCAGCGCAAGAAGCTGGTGACCAAGGCATATACCAAAAGTCGGAATTTTTTGTTTAATTATTTTCTTGATTTCAGCAATAATTTCTGTGTTTTCCTTCGGGTCGCCAGGGCCGTTTGAAAGGAGAATCCCGTCGGGACTTAATTTTTGTATTTCTTCGGCTTTTGTATTATAGGGAACGACTGTTACATCGCAACCCCTTTTTAAAAGCTCTCTGACCATATTCAGCTTCACGCCGAAATCCCATAAAACAACTTTTTTCTTTGGATTTTCTGCATGGTAGGTTTCCGTTTCGCCGCTACTGACGCTTTTAACCGCATCTTTAACACTGTATTCTTTAAGCTCTTTTATTATTTTATCAACGTCCGAAATATTATCGGTAATTTTACCGTTCATGGTACCGCTTTCTCTGAGTATTCTTGTAAGCTCACGAGTGTCGATTCCAGAAAGGCCGACGACATTATTTTGTTTCAGGTATTCGGAAAGCGTTCCGCCGCAGCGAAAGTTTGAGGGTGTATCGCAGATGTTCTTTGCAATATATCCTCTCAGGAAGGGTTTTCTGCTTTCAAAATCCTCGCTGATTGTCCCGTAGTTTCCGATTAAAGGAAAGGTTTGAGTGATAATCTGTCCGAAATAGCTGGGGTCGGTGATTGTTTCGTTATAGCCTGTCATTGCAGTTGTAAAAACAAGCTCGCCAACAGTTTCTCCGATTTTTCCGAAGCCTTCTCCTTTAAAAATTTTTCCGTTTTCGAGCACGAGATACAGTGTATTCATATCGGTCCTCCTAATATATTTTAATCCTCAGCATTTTTTGAGGAAATCTTTTGATTGTATGTACTTTCAAACTTCTTTGTCGGAATAGCGGTCGGATATGCCCCGTCAAAGCAGGCAGTACAGAAGCTATCCTTCATATCATCGCTCGCAAGTCTTTTTGCATCTTCAAGGCTTAAATACCCCAAAGAATCCACATCTATCATATTCGCAATTTCCGCCAAGGTATGATTGCAGGCAATCAGATTTTCTTTTGAATCAATATCGGTTCCATAGTAGCACGGGTTTAAAAATGGCGGAGCCGACACCCTCATGTGAACCTCAGTTGCACCCGCCTCGCGAAGCAGTCCCACAATTCTGCGGCAGGTGGTGCCCCTTACAATAGAATCGTCAATGAGAACCACTCTTTTGCCTTTGACAACATCGGAAATAACATTCAGTTTAATTCTGACGCCGTCCTCACGGGCAGTTTGTCCCGGAGATATAAAGGTTCTGCCAATATATTTGTTTTTGATAAAGCCTATTTCATAAGGAATTCCCGACGCTTTTGAGTAGCCGATAGCCGCATCAAGCCCCGAGTCGGGAACGCCTATTACAACGTCTGCGGGGACAGAGTGCGCCTTTGCCAAAAACTCACCTGCGCGAACTCTGCACGCATGAACACTTTTGCCTTCTATCTGAGAATCGGGTCTTGCAAAATATATGTATTCAAATACGCAAAAGGAGCGGTTTTCCTTATTGCAATGGGTGGTGATTGATTTGATTCCGTCCTTTGAAAAGACTATAATCTCCCCGGGCAAAACATCACGCACAAGCTTTGCACCCACGGAATCTATGGCGCAGCTTTCCGATGCCACAACATAGCTTCCATCAGGCTTTACACCAAAGCAAAGCGGCCGAAATCCGTTTGGATCCCTTACCGCTATCAGCTTTGTTGAGGACATAATAACAAGAGAATAAGCCCCTTTAATCCTTGCCATTGCCTTTTCGGTTGCTTCTTCGATGGAGCCGGATGTAATGCGTTCCTGCGTGATAATGTAGGATATAACCTCTGTATCGCTTGTGGTATGAAATATAGCACCGCCAAGCTCCAGCTCGCTTCTCAGCTCGCTGTAATTTGTAAGGTTTCCGTTATGAGCAAGGGCAGTATGACCCTTGATATGCTCAACCACAATGGGCTGAGCGTTTAATCTGCCCCTGCCGCCCGTTGTTCCATAACGCACATGCCCGACAGCCATCTGCCCAAAACCAAGCTTGTGCAATCTGTCGGCAGTAAAAACATCGTTGACAAGGCCTGTGTCCTTATAGTCGGAAAACACACCGTCGTCATTTACAACTATTCCGCAGTTTTCCTGACCTCTGTGCTGGAGAGCGAAAAGTCCGTAATAGGTGCTTGCCGCAACATTTGAGGTTTCCCCAGATATAATCCCGAATACGCCACATTCCTCTCTCAAACTGCTCATTAAATCACCCCAATACCCTTTTCATCATTTCATTATATGCATCTTCGACATTTCCCATATCTCTGCGGAATCTGTCTTTATCAAGCTTTTCGTTTGTATCTGCATCCCAGAATCTGCAGGTATCGGGGGAAATTTCATCGGCAAGAACAATCTCACCGTCTGAGGTTTTGCCGAATTCAAGCTTAAAATCAATGAGCTTTACGTTGCGATAAATAAAATAATCTTTTAATGCCTCATTAATTTTAAAAGCCATATCTTCTATCTGTTTAATTTCTTTTTCAGTTGCAAAATTTAATGCAATCGCGTGATAGGAGTTTATAAGCGGATCGTGAAGCTCATCATTTTTGTAGGAAAATTCGATTGTAGGAGAGGCGAAAACCGTTCCTTCGGGAACTCCGTACCGTTTGGAAAAGGAGCCTGCCGCAGCATTTCTGACAATAACCTCAAGCGGAATAATGCTAACCTTTTTAACAACGGTTTCTCTGTCTGAAAGCTCCTCGACAAAATGGGTTTTAATGCCCTTTTCCTCAAGCATTTTCATCAGATGATTGCTCATTCTGTTATTGATGACGCCTTTGCCGACTATAGTGCCTTTCTTCTGACCGTCAAATGCTGTTGCGTCATCCTTGTAGGACACGATAACCAAATCCTTATTTTCCGTTGCAAAGACCTTCTTTGCCTTTCCTTCATACAACTGTTCACATTTCTGCATTGTGATTTCCTCCTATCGCACTATAAAATTTTATTTACATATTACTGTAGCCCATTAAAAACTCATCGACCTCTTTTGCGCACTCTCTGCCCTCGGCAATAGCGTGAACAACAAGAGACTGACCTCGGCGGGAATCTCCGGCAGCGAAAATTTTGCCGCCGACTGCGTATTTTTCAGGTAGTGTATCAATATTGCCCCGATTGTCTTTTTTAAGGCAAAAGGCTTCTGTCAGATAATCTTCCTGGCCGACAAATCCTGCCGCAATCAAAAGAAGCTCGCAGGGAATGGTTTTTTCAGTTCCGGGGATTTCTTTAAAGTCCTTTCCGAGCCGAACTGTCGTAACGGCCGTTAAGTTCCCTTTATCATCCTTTATAAATTCCTTAACGGTAGTTTCAAAAATTCTCGGGTCCTGACCGAACAGGGCGATAGCCTCCTCCTGACCGTAGTCGGTTTTCAAAACGCGGGGCCACTGGGGCCACGGATTGTTTTCATTTCTTTTTTCGGGGGGCTTTGGCATCATTTCAAGCTGGACAACAGATGCGGCTCCTTGTCTTATAGCGGTTCCGACACAGTCATTTCCCGTATCACCGCCGCCGATTACAACAACATTTTTGCCTTTTGCGGTAACATCAAAATCATCTGTTTCACCCGTTATTTTCTTTGTCGCCATCGAAAGATAATCAACTGCAAAATATATTCCGTTTGCGCCCCTGCCTGGAGCTGTTAAATCACGCGCCTTCTTCGAGCCGCAGCAAAGCACAATGGCGTCAAATCTCTTTTCAAGACTTTCAAGGCTGACATCCACGCCGACATCAATATTGGTTTCAAAAGTAACGCCCTCCGCCTTCATCAGCTCAATCCGTCTGTCAATTACAGATTTTTCAAGCTTCATATTGGGGATTCCGTACATTAAAAGTCCCCCGCATTTGCTGTCTCTCTCAAACACAGTAACAAGATGACCGCGCTTGTTAAGGCAGTCGGCAGCGGCAAGTCCTGCCGGACCTGAGCCTACAACCGCAATGGTTTTTTCACTGCGCACTTTGGGAGGACGGGGTTTAATCCAGCCGTTTTTGAAGCCTTCCTCAATGATGGAAAGTTCATTATCGTGCACCGTTACGGGATTTCCGTTTAACCCGCATACGCAGCCTGCCTCGCATGGGGCAGGGCAAACTCTGCCCGTAAATTCCGGAAAGTTATTTGTTTTCAATAGTCTTTTAAGTGCTTCCTTTATATGACCGTTATATATTAAATCATTCCATTCGGGAATAAGATTATGAAGCGGACATCCACTGATCATACCGCCGAAGTTCTCGCCCGACTGACAAAAGGGAACGCCGCAGTTCATACATCTTGCAGCCTGAGTTTTCCGTTTCTCGTCGGATATCGGAATATGAAATTCCGAATAATTCTTTATTCTTTCTTTAGGGGGTATGGTTCTGTTTGTTTCTCTTTCATACTCCATAAAGCCTGTTGGTTTTCCCATGATGTTCGCCTCCTATCTTCCTTGTATTTCGTAGAACGCCTTGAGCCTTGCCTCGTCCTTGTCCATTCCCATATTTTCATATTTTGAGATGGCAGCGGTCATTTTGGCATAGGTTTCGGGAACAATCTTTTTAAAGGATTTTACGCTTTTTTCAAAATCCTCAAGTATTCTTTTTGCAATAGGGGAGTCTGTCGCTTCAAGGTGTTCCTCAATTAATGCTTTCAGCTGATTTTTGTCTGCATCGCTTTGCACTTCGGACATTGTAACCATTTCCTTGTTGAGTTTTAAATAGAGGTCATGGTCTGTGTCCAGCACATAAGCAATACCGCCGCTCATACCTGCTGCAAAGTTTTTCCCTGTTTTGCCTAAAATGACGGCAATTCCGCCTGTCATATATTCACATCCGTGGTCACCGCAGCCTTCAGCTACCGCAATGGCGCCCGAGTTTCTGACACAAAATCTTTCGCCGCAAACTCCGCTGAAAAATGCCTTGCCGCTTGTTGCGCCATAGAGGGCAACGTTTCCTGCGATTATATTTTCTTCAGGCGCAAAAGTGGATTTTTCATCGGGTTTTACTATAATCTTGCCACCGGATAAGCCTTTGCCGATATAATCGTTTGCATCGCCTGAAAGGTCAAGTGTCAAGCCTTTCGGAATAAATGCGCCAAAGGACTGACCGCATCCGCCCTTTAAATGTATCTTAAAAGTATCCTCTGCAACATTGTTGCCAAGCTCCTTTGTGATGCAGGAGCCGAGAATTGTTCCCACGCTTCTGTCGGTACTTGAAATATTTGCGCTTATTTCGTGTGGTTTTCCGCTTTTTATATATGACTTAAATTCAGGGATGAAAAGCTTCATATCAATGGTCTTTTCAAGCTCGAAATCGTAAAGCTCGTTTTTATCAAAATGCATATTGCAGCTTTCGCCGATAACGCTTGACATATCAATGCTTGCCGCACGCTCTGTAACTTGTTTTTCCTTCATATTCAAAAGGTCAGTGCGGCCCACAAGCTCATCAACTGTCCGAACGCCAAGCTTAGCCATAATTTCACGAAGCTCCTCAGCGATAAACAGCATAAAATTCATAACATATTCAGGCTTGCCGCAGAAATTTTTACGAAGTCTCGGGTCTTGAGTTGCAACGCCTACGGGGCATGTATCAAGATTGCATACTCTCATCATAAGACAGCCGAGTGTTACAAGCGGAGCGGTTGCAAACCCGAATTCCTCCGCGCCGAGCATACACGCAATGGCAACATCTCTGCCGCTCATCAGCTTTCCGTCTGTTTCAAGGCGGACCTTCTTTCTAAGACCGTTTTTGATAAGCGTTTGATGCGCCTCTGCAAGTCCGAGTTCCCAGGGAAGTCCCGCATTGTGAATGGAGCTTTTGGGAGCCGCGCCCGTTCCGCCGTCATATCCCGATATTAAAACGACCTCTGCACCTGCTTTGGCAACGCCTGCCGCAATGGTGCCGACGCCCGCCTCAGATACAAGCTTTACGGAGATTGCCGCATCCATGTTTGCATTTTTCAAGTCATAGATGAGCTGTGCCAAATCCTCGATGGAGTAAATATCGTGGTGAGGGGGAGGGGAGATAAGCGACACACCGGGGGTGGAATGTCTTGTTTTTGCAATCCACGGATATACCTTCTCGCCCGGCAGATGACCGCCTTCGCCCGGCTTTGCGCCCTGAGCCATCTTAATCTGTATTTCATTTGCACTGCATAGATACTCGCTCGTTACGCCGAATCTGCCTGATGCTACCTGCTTTATTGCACTGTTTCTTTCAGTTCCGAGCCTTTCGGGATTTTCGCCGCCCTCGCCCGAGTTGGATTTGCCACCCAGCCTGTTCATTGCGATTGCAAGACAGGTATGAGCTTCCTCCGAAATCGAGCCGTAGGACATAGCTCCCGTTTTAAACCTTTTGACGATATTTTCGGCACTTTCAACCTCGTCTATGGGGATGCCGCCTTTTTTTTCAAACGCAAAGGCAAGCAGTCCGCGAAGTGTATGAGGTTTTCTTTCGTCATCCACAAGAGCAGTATATTCCTTGAATTTTTCATAAGAGCCGCTTTGAACAGCCTCTCTGAGTGCGACAATCAGCTTTGGATTATATAAATGGTCCTCCGCATTTTTAAGCGCTCTGAGCTTGTGTACGCCGAAGCTGTCCAAGGTTTCATCCACGCCGAGTCC
>JBAYOS010000007.1:0-20196 GCA_041678125.1 Monoglobales bacterium | reverse complement strand
TCGACTCGGGGTTGACGGGGATATGGGCATATCTTGATGTCCTATACCACATGATACTGCCCGCAGTTACATTGGCAATAGCTTCACTCGGCGGATTTATCAGACTGATGACAGCGTCAATTTCCGATGAAATGGAAAAACAATATATTAAATACGCGAGGGCAAGAGGCTTTGGGAAGTGGCATATTATCACAGGATTTGCACTGAAAAATTCGCGTATCCCGTTATGGTGGCACATCATTAACAGTATTCCTTATATATTCGGCGGTGCGATTATCGTTGAAAAAATGTTCGGGATTGACGGGCTTGGCAATATGGCGTATTCCGCGGCTATGGCAAGGGATTTCCCTTTGCTTATGGGATATACGTTTATTTTCGGAGCGCTCATTGTTATATGCAACGGACTCAGTGATTTAATCTATAAAAAAGCCGACGTTAGAATCAGGGAGGTCTGAGAGTGAACAGAAAATTTAAGCTGTGGGCAGGTGTGCTGATTGTCGCCGTAGTTAGCGCGGCATGTGTGTTCGGCCCCTTGCTTTCGGGCGTATCATATCTTGAAACTGATTTATCGAGGACCTATCTCCCGCCGAGCGGAGAGAACCCTCTCGGCACAGATGAATGCGGACGTGACGTTCTCATACGCCTTTTATATGGCGGAAGAATATCAATTTTCGTTGGTCTTGCAGCAGGCGTTGCTGAAATGCTTATAGCCCTAGCGGTAGGATTTGTAAGCGGTTTTTCGGGGAAGAAAACCGACAGACTTTTAATGACT
Organism: Monoglobales bacterium; assembly: GCA_041678125.1. Lineage (GTDB taxonomy): Bacteria > Bacillota > Clostridia > RUG12999 > RUG12999 > RGIG7450. The sequence goes on along the minus strand of JBAYOS010000007.1, from coordinate 19,424 downwards.
GTTTCAGACATTGTTTTGGGTCTGCCTGTAATATGTATTATCCTGATTCTCGGCTCGGTTACGGCAGATTTGAACGTAGCAGTGTTTGTCAGGCATTTATGACCGCAACCGTTATTGCACTGCTTGGGTGGCCTGCCTCCGCAAGACTTATAAGGGCAGAGGTGCGCAGTCTGCGGGAATCGGATATAATAAAATCGGTACAGCTCCTCGGCTTGCCGAGGAAAAATGTAATGCTCAGGCATCTGCTGCCGAATCTTGCGCCACAGATTTTCGCACGTGCGGCGGTAGCTGCCTGTGCTGCAGTAGTGTCTGAAACAACGCTGAGCTTTCTCGGCTTCGGAATTTCATACCCCTACCCATCATGGGGCAATATGATTTCTATTGTTTCGGGAAAAAGTACTCTGCTTGAAAAATGGTGGGTGTGGCTGCCGGCCTGCATGGCGGTAACCCTTCTTATTCTGACCATAAATTTTATTGGCGAGAATTTATATGATAAAGGAAAATAAATATGTTGCTGGAATGTGAAAACCTATGCGCGAGCTATACAGGGCATGAATATGTTTTTCAGAATATCAATGTCAGTTTAGAGCGTGGGCAGACGCTCGCGGTCGTCGGCAGAAACGGCGCAGGCAAGACCACGTTTGTTAATGCAATAATGGGACTTTTGGATGAGAATTGTCAGTTAAGCGGAAAAATCCGTGCCTGCGGTATTGAAATATCGCAAAGTGACGGGGCAGAAATGCGGAATTTCAGAAGAAGAATGGTATCACTTATGCCGCAGGATTCCGCAGGCTCTTTAAATCCACTGGTGAAGATTGGGCGTCAGATAAAAGCAGCGGCAGTTCTTTCGGGGAAATATAAAAAGCCCGACAAATCTTTAATCTGCGGCATCCTGTCTAAAATGGGATTTGAAGAACCCGAAAAAATACTTGAGCTTTATCCGCACCAACTTTCTGTCGGAATGGCTGCACGTTGTATGCTCGCCATGAGCCTTATTACAAAACCGTCGCTTCTGATACTCGATGAGCCGACTGCTTCACTGGACAGCGGACTGAAAAATGATATAATTGATATAATCACCGACTTTTCTGAAAAAAGCGGTTGCGCTGTTATTGTGGTAACCCACGATGAATCGGTTTTGCGCAGATTAAATAATCCGGTTGTGCTTAACATGGGGGACAATAATGATAAAAATTGAAGAGCTGTGCAAAAGCTTTGGCGATAATATAGTTTTTAAAAATTTCAATTTTAGTGCCGGTGACGGAGAAATAGTTGGAATCACAGGCAGGTCGGGCTGCGGCAAATCAACGCTTCTGCGGATTATTTCAGCGCTTGAGCCTTATGACAGCGGTCTTGTTAGGGTAAATGATTCCGAAGTGGTTTACGGAAAATATAACTATAAAACCCAATATGTATTTCAAAATGCAGCAGGGTCTATGAATCAGAGAATGAGGGTTGAGGCGCTTGTTACGGAGGCTCCGTTGTATCATGGAATATGCACAAGGGAAACCAGACACGAATATTTCGGAGAGCTGATGCGGCTTGTCGACCTGAGGGCCGAAATGGGAAAGAGATATCCATCACAGCTTTCGGGCGGAGAGCTTCAGAGGATTGCCCTGATAAGAGCGCTTGCAGTCAAACCGTCAACACTTTTGCTTGACGAGATAACCTCGGCGCAGGACAAAAAATCAAATGATGCGATATGTGAGGCAATCAGGATTTATTGCAAGGAAAACAAGGCAACGGCCTTGTTTGTGAGCCATAATGACCACGCGGCTAAGTTAGCTTTTGACCGGGAGATCAGTCTCGGGCCTTCGGGAAGTTAAATAATTGTGTGCAATATATATAAAAAAATTTGTGATATTTCGACAATACTTACAGAAATTGCGACTAAAGATATTTTTTTGAAAAAAACTATTGACAAATGATTTTTGATTTGATATTATTAACTTGAGCAAAAAAAGAAGCTCCCACGAAGAGGCAAAACTGTCGAAAGACAGTGGCGCGAAACTATAGGGCCTAAGGAGAAATCTAAGGTAGCCAGCTGCCGTTTAAACCCAATTAAATAAAATTCTTATTAGGGAATTTTTAATTGTTTTTAGGTGGCTGTTTTTGTGGACAGCTGCTTTTTTTATTCCAAAAAAAAAAGGAGTCGATAAAATGAAAAAGTTATTTACACTGGCATTGGTATTGGTAATGGTATTCTCATTGAGTGCGACAGCTTTCGCAAAAACTGATGTAGCGGACAGCTTTGTTGCAAAAGCTAACAGCGCAGTTGAAGCTTATGTACAGACTGTCACTATTGATGACATAAGTGATAAAGACTATGCTAAGGCTGAAAAGACAGTTGAGAAAGCAAACGAAAAGATTCTCAAAATGGTCGAAAAAGAAATGGATGCAAAAAAATTAGATCTTGATAAGCTTGTTGAAAAAACTAACGATGAAGCATTCAAAGCCATTGAAAAATGTGCTAAGATGGGCATAGAAGTTATCTGCGAATACAAAGTATTTGAAATTCAAGGAAACATTGTATACATTGATCCTCTCAGAGTTGTTAGGAGATAATAACTGAATGGAAGCAGAACTCTTCAATATTATAAAAAGAATCGGCGACGGTATTTCGAATGAATTTTCGCTTTGTAGTATATACCTTTTTGGTTCCTACTATAAAGGGACATATAATTCGGAAAGTGATATTGATCTGGCGTTCTTTGTTAAAAATGAATGTGATATCAGCGGTGCTATGAAAAGACTTTTGTGCGTTTGCGGCAAGGAGGAATATGACATTCAGCCGCAGGTGTTTTCCGTGGAAGAGATGGAGAACAAAATGGGGATTGTTGAAGAGATTCTGGATAATGGGATGGAAATATACTGTGAAGGAACTTGGAGTCAGTAATGGATGGAATAAAAGTAAAAAGAGAAAAAGTTGATTTTCTTAATAATGGTCATGAATCAGAACTTGCTTTACTGCTTGATCATTCCAACACTGACATCATGGTACAACTAATAAATAAGAATTCACTCGTTTGGATAACTCCGGCGGATGACAAGGAAATGGTGGAGTTTTTCTACATTGTTCAAGGCGAGGTTAGCCTTGAAACGAGCAATGAAACGGTTCGTCTTAAAGAACATGACTGCTTCTACACAAACAAGCTTGAACATGAGGTGCTGCTAAAAAGTCATACGGATTTAAAGATTTTGTATGTTTCGACAAGACCAATTTACAATAATCTCGACAGGTTCAACAATGATCTGGATGAGCTTTTAACCCGAATTGATGAAAAGGACAAGTACACCAAACAACATTGCAGGCGTGTGGCAGATTACTGCATGCTAATATCAAGGAAGCTTAATTGCACCGAAAAGGTGCTGAATAATCTTGTTATTGCAGGACTATTTCACGATGTTGGCAAATGCTTTATTCCGGCAGAAATTCTTGAAAAAAAAACAAGGCTTACACATGAGGAGTTCAGGGAAATATATAAACATCCTTCTCATTCTAAAAAAATTCTTAAGGATAAATTTTCGAAAGAAATTTGTGAGATTGCACTGGCACATCATGAAAGGCTTGATGGGAGCGGTTATCCGTATGGTTTGTCCGGCAAGGATATATCACTTGAGGCAAGAATTATCGGTGTCGCCGACAGCTTTGACGCAATGACGACAAAACGGCCGTATAATACTCCGAAAACCTATTCGGATGCGGTTATTGAGCTTTGCAGCATGAGTGATAAGTATGACTCAAGAGTAACGGCTGCACTGAAGGATATTGTTTTCAGCGGAGAATTTCATAGATTTTTAAACGAGGTAGAATATGACAGGGATTGAAAAGTATCAGCATTGGAAAATCCTTTCCGATTATGATATAGAGACAGCAAGAATTCTGCTTGAAAAGGAAAGATATAACTATGTGGCTGTCCTGTGTGAACAGGCAGTTGAGAGAATGATTAAGGGAATGTTTATTTACCATACCGGTAAGGAAACGCCCAAATCGCACAACATACCGTTTTTGTCAAACCGACTTGCAAATAATGAAAGATTTTTAGCCAAGGAGGAGGGCATCCGATACGAAAAGGAACGTGCTGAATACGAGAACATAATGGTTGATTTAATGTTCTATTATATTTGTGACTATCCCTTTTCATACAAAAAGTTCCAGGAACGATTCATTTCGGAGTCCGTTGCTACAGACCTTTACAACAGGACTTTGAAGCTTTTGAAATGGCTTGAGAGTTTTCAAACAACAGACGAATAGACGAACAATTAAATAAAAAATTTAATATAGTATTATATACTTAATTGTGACTTCCCGATAATGGTAAACTCATCGAAAGATGGGGGCACAAAGCTATAGGGCCTAAGGAAAATTTTAAAAGAAATTTTCTATGGCAGCCTGGTTACCGAATGAAGTACGATTTATGATTATATAATTTTACTTGCTATGACTGGCATTAGTTGTATGGTGCCGAGTCTATAGTGCTGTGAATGTATAATTAGGACCGTATTCTCTTTGGTGGGAATACGGTCTTTATTTATTAAGGAGACAAAAGAAATGATAATAATTTTATTAGTAGTCGGATTAATTGCAGGAATGATAAGCCTTGAAGCCTCTAAAAAAATGATTATGAACCGTTCGGATGAACGGCTGACCTCCCCGTTTTTAGTAGGTGTATCATCCTACATAATATGGGCAGTGTGCTTCGGATTGGTTTTCGCATTCGTAGGGTTGCAGGTGGAAAACATTATAAACCAAATATACTGTTTGCTTATTTTTTCACTGTGCGCCTGCATTTCGGCGGTGGACCTGGTAACACGCAAAATACCAAACGTAATACTTATACTGCTTTTGGGAATTGGAATTGCAATGTGTTTCTTGGATCCCGGCTTTCCAACAACTAACAGAATTATTGGCATGGTTGTTGCACTTATAGTTTTTATCGTTCCATCCTACATGAACTTGAACGTAGGAAACGGAGACATAAAGCTTTCGGCAGTAATCGGTTTCATGCTGGGTGTTTCGGGATTTCTGCAGGCAATGATAATAATGGCTCTCGGAATGCTTATTTACACAGCGGTTCTGTACATAAGAAAAGCCGGTACTCTCAAAAGCTACGCTCCTATGGGGCCATATATTTCCCTTGGGTTTGTGATTACCCTATTATTCCCGATAATCTAAAAAATTATAAATATAAAAGGAGATGTCAGTAATGAAAAAATTAGTTGGTTTCTTAAAGGATGAAAATGGACAGGGTATGGTAGAGTACGGTTTAATAATCGGACTTATCGCGGTTGTGGTAGTAGGCGCGCTTGTACTTCTCGGCCCAAAAATCAAAGAAATGTTTGACGACATAACAGCAGAATTTTAAGGAGGAGAAAGAAAATGAAAAAAATGATGAACTTTTTAAAGGACGAAAACGGACAGGGTATGGTAGAGTACGGTTTAATAATCGGACTTATCGCAGTTGTAGTAGTAGGCGCACTTGTACTTCTCGGTCCAAAAATCAAAGAAATGTTTGAAGGCATAACAGCAGAATTCTAAAGGAGAAGAAAATGAAAAAAATGATGAACTTTTTAAAGGACGAAAACGGACAGGGCATGGTGGAGTACGGTTTGATAATCGGTCTTATCGCAGTTGTGGTAGTAGGCGCGCTTGTGCTTCTCGGCCCAAAAATCAAAGACATGTTTGACGACATAACAGGAAAAATCTAAAGAAAATCAGAAAAAATCCATGAGTATAAGGATAAGGGGGCATTTATAATGAAAAGAATATTTAAAGGTTTAAAAAGAGAAGATGGTCAGGCAGTAGTGGAATTTGCAATTATTCTGCCCATACTTATCCTTTTGCTCTGCGGAATAATTGAGTATGGCTGGTTATTTTCCGCAAAGCTTGCAACAAATAACTGTGCAAGAGAGGGTGCAAGATACGCATCTGTAAATTGCGACTATGTTTCATTTCTTTCCAAAACAGTTGAAAGAGTGACAGATATTGCACCCGACAGTATTAAAGATGGTATTAACATAACCGTGGAGTGTAGCAATGAATACAACGTAAGATCCGGAGATGTAACGGTTAAGGTTGAAAGTTATATTAAACCGCTTACATTTATCGGAGCGACAATGTCAGGAGGAGGAAAGATTAACCTTTCCTCAAGCGTAACCATGAAGGCGGAATGAATATGAGAGGCTTTTTTAAAAATGAAGATGGGGCCGTTGTTGTCATAATCGCAGTTATTATGACAACTCTCATGACAATGGCTGCACTTGCTATTGACATAGGCTATGCCTATGTCGGTGCGTCTGATGCGCAAAACTGTGCAGATGCAGCCTGCCTTTCGGTTAACGAGCTTTTGCCGGTCAGGGTAGATGACTCGGTAAGAAAAAGTCAGATAATAGACCGTGTTATAGAATATGGAGAAAAGAACGGAGTGGATAACATTGCAAGAAGCGATGTTACACTCGAAAATGAAAAAAACGGATATTACTATTCTGTCAACGTGTATGTAAACAAGGTTGCCCAAACCAATCTTGCACGTGTGATAGGTATTGAAAATATAACAATCAGGAAAAAAGCAACCGTGTCAGCTCTTCCTGCAGGCGGGATAGTCGGGGCGGTTCCGATAGGTGTTAAAAAGGACGTTTTCAGAAGCACCGAAGGGTCGAATGAAAGTGTTACACTGAAATTCGGCGGCGGTGACGGAACAAACGGTTTTTACGGTTATATTGTTCTTGACGGAGCCAAGGGAAATGCAAATATACTTGAAAAGTGGCTCAAATACGGTTATCCGGGAGAAAACTATGTCGGCGAAACTTTGCCAACTGCAAGCGGTAACAAAGCAAGCGTTGCCAAAAACGGCGTAGAATATCGTATGAGTCTTTGTACGCATTATAAGACAGATGGCGGTTGCACAAAGTATCACTATGTTGAGGACTGCCCCAGAGTAATTAATGTACTGGTATATGACATGGTTGACGATGATAATGTCAAAATTGAGGGGTTTGCGCCGTTTATACTCGAATACGCGGAAAAGGAAGATGAAATAAAGGGCGCATATCTTAAAATGCCGGTTCAGCAGAATAACGGATCGGTCGGCGATGAAGATTTCGGAGGATATATCTTAAAGCTGACTGAGTAGAGATGAGGCTTGAAATGAAAAAAATATATCTACTTGCAACTATTGTGGCGATTATCATGGGAATTGCCGTTTATATGTTTATAAACCAAATAACAAATAACAGTATGAAATCGGCTGAGGACGTTGTAGGAGTTGTGGTGGCAAACGATGTAATAAAACAAGGCACCGTGATAACAGAAGAAATGATAAGCCTTTCATATCTTCCGAAGCCGGGGCTTGCAGAAGGCTATATAACAAGCACAGCGGAAGTAATCGGCAAAACGGCATCCTGCAAAATAGGGAAAAGTGAACAGATTCTTTCGCACAAGGTGATAACTCCCGGCAGCAAGGAGAATGACCTTTTGATTGAAAAGATTGGTCAGGGAAACAGGGCGTTCACCATGGCGGTTGATGAGATTTCAGGACTTGCGGGCAATCTCAAAGCGGGCGACCATGTTGATATAATAGCCTCTCACACTAAGGACGGGGTTTCGACTACATATATGTTTGCCGAAAACGTCAACATACTTTCTGTGGGAAGCGCATTTGGAACGGAAAAGGATACGCCGGGTTATACAAACATAACCGTTGAACTGCCCGTAGCTGATTGTGTAAGGCTGTACAATGAAAGTCTGAACGGATTTATGACTGTTGTTCTTCGCGGACTTGGAGATGATGCTTATATCGAGGTTCCGGCTGTAATTTATTGAGGAGAACGGTGAAGATATGGACAAGCTGAAAATCGCTGTAGTAACAAATAATATTGACAGGCAGATAGAAATAAAAAATCTGCTGAAGGATGACGATATAATAATAAACGCATTTTTATTCTACGATAATATGACCTCGCTGAAACTGCTGGGACATAATCCCGATGTCATTATTTTCGTAAGAGACGGCAACGAGGATTCGCTTTTTGAAGTTGCGGCAGAAATATATACAAAATCAGTCGGCGTCGGCATGGTGGTAGTGGCAGACGAGCTGAGTCCTGAGCTTCTTGTGAGGGCGATGGAATGCGGTATCAGACAGGTTGTGGACACAGGCAGTGATGCCACAAAGCTGAAAGAGGCTATATTTAAATCACATACCATTGAAAGTCAAAGAGCGGGGGACAGAGAGGTACATTCCCTGCGGAGGAAGGTTATTTCATATTTTGGCGGCAAGGGGGGCACAGGCAAGACGACCATTTCAGTAAATACTGCCGTTGCGCTTGCGAATGCAGGGAAAAAGACGGTTATTATAGACCTTGACCTGCAGTTCGGAGATGTTCCGATTTTGCTTGATATTGAGCCGAAAGATACAATATACACTTTGGTTGAGGAAAAAACAGCGATTACAATAGATTCGGTAAAAAGCGTTCTGGCATTTCATCGGAGCGGGCTTGGTGTTCTTGCACCTCCGAAGAGCCCTGAATATGCAGAATATATTGACGATAAAACAGTTGAAATGATTATCAATGTATTAAAACCCTATTATGAATTTATTATCATCGATCTTCCGCCGGGGTTTAACGACACATCAATAGCTGCAATAGAAAACAGCGATATTGTCAATCTCGTTTCCGCGGTGGATATTTCATCCCTGCGAAATGCCAAGCTTTGTTTGAATATTTTGGAGGCACTCAGACAAAACGAGAAAACTGCTCTCATATTGAACAGAATGGTTGACGGGATAATTTCGAAAAAGGATTTTGAACAGATACTTGATTTGCCCGTTGCACTCGTTTTGCCTGACGATACAAAAACTGTGCTGACAAGTCTTAACAAGGGTATTCCGTTTGTCAGCGGAACTCCCAAAAATCCTACTGTTTCAGCAATGAATGAATATGTTCGCAGTCTTATGACTGAATGAGGTGATTTGATTTGGGACTGCTTGACAGACTTGAAAAAAATAAAGATTTACAGGATAATAACGGTACAGAGCGTGAAAACGAGGAAGTTACACGATTTTTAGCTAACAAGGACAGGATTCATGACAGCGTAATAGAGGAAATAAATTCGAAAAATCAGGCAGAGCCCGACGGGGCGTTTGTCCGTGAAACAATAGAGGAACAAACGGAAAAATTCGGGGCGTCGCTTTCCGCGACTGAGAAGAAAAAAATTGTTTCGGATATTTACAACGATATAATGGGCTACGGACCGCTGGAGGAGCTTCTGCAGGATCCGAAGGTTTCCGAAATAATGGTAAACGGGTATGACAAGGTTTTTATTGAGCAAAAGGGCAGACTTGTTCTGACCGACCTCAAGTTTCGGGATAATGCCCATCTGCTTAATGTTATTGACCGAATAGTATCATCAATCGGCCGGCATATTGATGAGGCGAGTCCGATGGTTGATGCAAGGCTTGCGGACGGTTCCCGTGTGAATGCGGTTATTCCACCCATTTCACTTGTCGGACCTGTACTGACAATCAGAAGATTTTCAAAAACGCCCATAACATATAATCAGCTTATTGAATGGGGTTCAATCTCGCCAAAAATGGTGTCATTTCTGCAGGCGTGTGTTGCCGGAAAACTGAACATTGTTGTTGCCGGCGGTACAGGAAGCGGAAAAACAACCCTGCTTAATGTTTTGTCGTCCTTCATTTCTGAGGATGAGAGAATAGTTACGATTGAGGATGCCGCAGAGCTTCAGCTCCAGCAGACTCATCTTGTTACACTTGAATCAAGGCCCTCAAACCTTGAGGGAAAAGGGCAGGTCAGCATACGCGATTTGGTTAAAAATGCGCTCAGAATGAGACCGGACAGAATAATTGTCGGCGAGGTGCGTTCGGGAGAAGCGCTTGATATGCTTCAGGCGATGAACACGGGTCATGACGGTTCGCTTACCACCACCCACGCAAACAGCCCGCGTGATACATTTTCAAGACTTGAAACAATGGTGCTTATGTCAGGTATGGAGCTTCCTATTATTGCAATAAGAGATCAGATAAGCTCGGCGATTGACATAGTTGTTCAGCAGTCAAGGCTGCGAGACGGTACAAGAAAGGTTGTCAACATAACAGAGGTTACGGGCATGGAGGGAGATATTATAAGCGCTCAGGATATATTCAGGTATGAAACTACCGGTGAGCTTGACAATAACGGTAAGTTCAAAGGGGCTTTCCGTGCAACGGGGGTCCGCCCGAAATGTGTTGAAAAAATAATTCAGAACGGAGTTCCAGTTTATGATGAATGGTTCAGATAGCACAATGTATCTGGGTGTAATTTGCGTAATGAGCGGAGTTCTTGTGTTTCTGATAGCATTTGCAATCCTGAAAAAGACTTTCAGCGACCGTATCGAAATGAAGGCGCGGATGAAAAAGCTTTTCGGAGAGCAGAAAATTGAGCTTATTGCGATAAAAAATACAGTTAAAAAGAAGAAAATCGAGAAAATTAAGCTGGGGAAGGCTCTTGCGAATGAACTGCAGGCAGCAGATATTCCCATAAGAAGTGAGGAGCTTCTCACAATCTGGCTGCTTCTTGCATTTGTTCCGTCGGGAATTATTGCAATAACATCAGGCAATATGCTTTTTGCATTTACCGCTGCCATAATGGGTATTGGAGTGGTGCCGTTTGTTGTAAGCAATAAAAAGAAAAAGAAAACGGAAGAATTTGAAAATCAGCTGTCAGATGCGCTTGTTGTGATTTGCAACTGTCTGCGTTCGGGGCTCACCCTCGGTCAGGCAATGGAAAATATTGCCCGTGAAATGAGTGACCCCATTGCTAAGGAGTTTGCAAGAGTTTGCCGAGAGATTAAGTATGGAACAAGCATTGAAAATGCGCTTTTGGCACTGAACAATCGGATAAAAAGTGACGATTTGATGCTGGCAGTTTCTGCAATAAATATTCAGCGTCAGGTAGGCGGAAACCTGTCTAATATTCTTGAAACCATATCAGAGACGATAAAGGCGAGAATAAAACTGAAACAGGAGATAAAAGTTCTTACGGCAACGGGCAGAGCCTCCGGGTTGGTTATAAGCATACTGCCCATAGGAATGGGGCTTTTGTTGACGATAATCAATCCAAGCTATATGATGCTGTTTTTCCAGCACCCGACCGGCAGAGTGATGATTGCAGTGGGTGCGGTTATGGAGGTTATCGGAATTTTGGTTGTTAAAAAAATTGTAACGGTAAAATATTGAGGGTTAGCTTATGATTTTAATTATTGTAATGAGTGCGGCTATACTTGCTTTTTGTTTCACCGCAATCTGTCTGCAGTCGGTCGGCAAAAGGATTGACATTAAGCAGAGCAGACTTGAAAGTGTTGTTCTGGAGAAAAAGTCAGGAATAAACGGACTTGACATTTCCCTCTACAGAAGGCTGATGGTGGATAAGGTTGAGAACGTAAAAAAATCACTTGAAAAGTTGTTCGCGCGTAAAAAGAAAGGTAAAAAAACCGGCGGTAACAGTAAGCTGCAGCACAGTCTGCATATGGCAGGTATATATATGGACCCCGACGAGTACAACATTATTCGTATGACGGTAACAATATCGCTTATTCTTTTGGGAATAATTCTGAGCAGTACCATAAAGGCTCAGATTTTAATAAGATTTCTTGTGCTATTGGTTTTTGTAATTCTCGCAATTCTTATTCCGAGTTATTTTCTTAAGGTAAGAATATCTTCAAGGGAAAGTGCAATAAAGATTCAGCTTCCTGAGGTTATGGATTTGCTCAGCGTAAGTATGGAGGCAGGTCTCGGATTTGACGCGGCGATACTTAAGATAACAGAAAAACTATCGGGACCGCTGATAGATTCAATTAAAATTTTATACAGAGAAATTCAAATGGGAAAAACAAGACGGGATGCGCTTAAAAATTTCGGCAGCAGAAGTGAAGTGGCAGAGCTTAAAACATTCGCATCGGCACTCATAAGTGCTGATGCGCTCGGAATATCAATTAAAAATGTTTTGAGGGTTCAGTCAGAACAGCTGCGTGAAGAGAGGCGTCAGGCAGCGCAGGAAAAGGGAATGAAATCTCCTGTTAAAATGATGTTGCCGATGGTTGTTTTTATATTTCCGATAATTTTTATAATACTACTCGGGCCGACAGTTATACAGCTTATGACACAATTTAAAAAATAAGGGAGGAAAAATTATGGGCATGCTGGTTGCGTGTAATGGTACAAATGTAATTGCAGGAGATGCAATAATGGCAGATACATTTTTCGCCAGGCTTTCAGGGCTTTTGCCGAAGAAAGCTCTTGCCGAAGGGGAGGGTGTAATATTAAAGCCATGCAAACAGGTTCATACATATTTTATGGGCTTTAATATTGATGTGATATTTCTTTCGGAAAACAATCGAATCATACATATGGAAAGCAGAATGGAGCCGGGTCATGTGTCGCCCTACATTAAAAAAGCACATTCTATTTTGGAGGTCCCGGAGGGAACGATTGATAAATGGGAGCTGAAGGTCGGGGATGTGCTCGACATAAGAAATAATAATCAGTAAACAGTTTGTGCCCTATGGGGCGGAAGGAAAGATGAATAATATGGATTCCATACGTCAGCTTATTATAGAACCTGAAAAAAATAATTTTAAAACTACTTTATTCGGACTTGAAAAAAAACAGGTATTTGAATATATTTCCTCTATGGAGGAAAGCAATAAAAAAGCAATTGAAAATTACGAAAAAAACAGTGAAGAACTGGGCAGTGCTCTGGCAATGATAACGCGGGAAAAGGAAAATCTTGCGGCGAAGGTGTCCGAGCTTGAGGCACAGATAAGAAGACTTAATCCCGAAAACGACGAAACAAAGACCAAGCTGATTGCCCAAAACGAGCAGCTGAAAAATGAAGTCGAAGCTCTGAAGGAATATAAGCTTGAGGTTGATGACTTAAAAGCACAGCTTAAAGCTCTTGAGGCAAATTGTGATTTTTTAAATTCCGAACGGGAGAAATACGAGCAGACCATAAAGGAAAAGGAAGACACAATTATGGAACAGTGCAGGCAGATTGCCGAAATGCAGAAACAGCATAAGCTCGACCTTTCTGAAATTAACCTGAGCGTTAAGGCAGAAAAGGAAATTTTGAATCAGAATATAAAGAATTTAAAAGAGTACATAACAAAAGCGGAGACTATACTTGATAGCATAGGCTAAAAAAGTGGTCTCAAATCGACAATTAATTTAAGCCAATTATCACTTTTTTATCTCATGTAAACCTTTATCCTACGGAAAAAGCGCACCGCATAAAGCAGTGCGCTTTTTTCATCTGTTAAGAGGAAGCAATCAGCTCATCTATCAGCTGTTTTGCAAGTCTGCCGCTTCGGCCGCCTCTGTGCAGCGCCATTTGTTCAGCCTTTGCGTCAAGCTGGTCAGCGGGCAAATTAATTCCCTTTTGCTGTGCAAGTGTTCTGACAATATGGAGATATGTCGTCTTGCTTGGCTTTTGAAACGTAATATGTTTACCAAACAGCTCGGAAAGTGAAATGATTTCCTGCATTGTATCATTACGATGAACATCGTCACCGTCACGGTCGGAAAAGCGTTCTCTGACAATATGACGGCGGTTGCTTGTCGAATAAATCACAACATTACCTGACTTTGCGCAGACAGAACCCTCCAGCACAGCCTTGAGCGCACTAAAGTTATCGTCATTTGTCGCAAATGATAAATCATCAATAAAAATGATGAATTTCAGCGGATTTGATGCCAATTCATCAAGTAAATTCGGGATAAGACCAAGCTGATTCTTGTTTACTTCAACTATGCGGACACCCTCCCGATAAAACTTGTTTGCAACTGCTTTTATAGTTGAGGATTTGCCTGTCCCCGCATCACCTGTCAGCAGGATATTTGCGGCAGGCTTACCCTCGATCAAGGCCTTTGTATTGTCAATAACAATCTGCCTTTCAGCCTCATAATCTATAAGGTCGTCAAGCGATATTTTGTCGGGATAGCGCACAGGTGTGATTTTCCCCGATTCATCAAGACAGAACATGTGGTGGTTTGCAAAGATTCCGTAGCCGAATTTTCCGATATTCTTGATACGGTTTAAATAGCTGTCCTTAATATTAACCTCGTCAAAATCAAATTCAGGCAAAATCCACTGATATTCAAGCGGAGCCTTAAGCTCTTGCGGTGTAATATCCGCTACAAGCTGAAGAATACTAAGCTCCGACGAAAGCGTAATCTGCAAAGCTTTCGAGAGACTTTTGCCTTCCCCGAGCGCCCGTACATAAACATTATCACTGTTCTCGCAAAGTGATAAAATCAGTTTTCCGAGGGAGGAGTGTCCGCTTTCATAGAGAGCGGACACAAAAGCACCGTATCTGAATACAGAGGGTGCATCCAGATATGCACACAGGCTTTCAATGACTTTATCCGAAAGAATTGACCTGAATATAGCGAGAGAGTCAATTCGCAATTTAATTTCAGTTAATTTAATTCTGTTCATAGATTAATAATTGCCCCCGATGCGCCGCCTGAAACAAACGATGCATATCGTTTTAAATATCCCGATAATTCCTTTTTCTTAGGAACAAAGTTTTCCATACGCTTTGCAATTTCTTCCTCGGATACAAGAAGTTCAATTCGGTTTTCGGGGATGTTAATGGAAATCATATCTCCATCTTCAACAATGCCGATAATACCTCCGCTTGCAGCTTCGGGAGTAATGTGTCCGACGCAGGCGCCTCTCGTCGCGCCACTGAATCTGCCGTCTGTAATCAGGGCAACACTGCTTCCGAGACCCATTCCCATAATTGAAGAGGTGGGACCGAGCATTTCCCGCATACCGGGACCGCCCTTCGGCCCCTCATACCTAATAACCACCACATCACCGGAAACAATTTTTCCGCTGTCGATTGCCGCCTGCGCATCTTCCTCGCAGTCAAAAACCTTCGCAGGCCCTTTATGCACCAGCATTTCGGGCAAAACTGCAGAACGCTTTACAACGCTGCCCTCAAGGGCAAGGTTGCCTTTTAGTATTGCAATACCGCCCGTTTCGCTGTAGGGGTTTTCAACAGGTCTTATTATATCAGGATTCAAATTTTTGCAGTTTTTGATATTTTCACCGATTGTTTTTCCTGTAACGGTCATGCAATCAGTATTTATCAGTCCCTTTTTGGTCAGCTCGTTCATAACGGCGTACACGCCGCCTGCCTCATCCAAGTCCTCCATATATGTTCTGCCCGCAGGAGCAAGATGGCAAAGATTTGGGGTTTTTGAACTGATTTCGTTTGCAATGTCAAGACTGAGCTCCACACCGCATTCATGGGCAATCGCAGGCAGATGAAGCATACTGTTCGTTGAACAGCCGAGTGCCATATCTACGGTTAAGGCGTTCATAAGCGCCTCTTTTGTCATGATGTCACGGGGACGGATATTTCTTTTAACAAGCTCCATTACCGCCATTCCCGCGTGCTTTGCAAGTGCTATTCTGGAAGAATAAACTGCCGGAATTGTACCGTTCCCGCGAAGTCCCATACCAAGAGCCTCGGTCAGGCAATTCATAGAATTTGCAGTATACATACCCGAACAGGAACCACAAGACGGACAGGCCTTGCATTCATATTCACGCAAATTTTCCTCGGAAATTTTTCCTGAATTATATTCTCCAACAGCCTCAAAAACAGAGGATAGACTTGTTTTTTCTCCGTATACTCTGCCTGCAAGCATTGGTCCGCCGCTGACAAAAATAGTCGGGATGTTAAGTCTTGCAGCCGCCATAAGCAGCCCCGGGACATTTTTATCGCAGTTGGGAACCATAACAAGCGCGTCAAATCCGTGCGCCATTGCCATAGCTTCGGTTGAATCGGCAATCAGGTCACGGGTAACAAGGGAATATTTCATTCCCTGATGACCCATTGCAATACCGTCGCAAACAGCGATTGCGGGGAACACTATTGGTGTTCCTCCTGCCATTGCAACCCCCAGCTTTACCGCATCCACGATTTTATCAAGATTGATATGACCGGGAACAATCTCGTTGTATGAGCTTACAATGCCGACCATAGGTTTTTTCAGTTCTTCTTCCGTAAGCCCGAGAGCATTATATAATGCCCGATGGGGTGCGTTCTGAGGACCGTTTATAATTTTTTCACTTTTCACGAAAATCTCTCCTTTCAAGTCGAGAGAGCAAACACGACTTAGTTTTAATTAGTTGTTGATAAGCTTATCCTCGTCACTCCAGCTATAGAGCTTGCGGATATCCGCGCCTACAACCTCGCTGGGATGCTCGGATGCAATCTTTCTCATAGCATTGAAGTGAACCTGAGAGCCTGCATCTGACATATCAAGCAGGAAGTCCTTTGCAAAGGTTCCGTCCTGAATATCCTTCAAAACCTTTTTCATTGCCGCTTTTGTTTCTTCGGTGATAATTTTCGGTCCTGTTATATAGTCGCCGTATTCCGCTGTGTTGGAGATAGAATATCTCATGCCCGAAAAACCGCTTTGGTAAATAAGGTCAACAATCAGTTTCATTTCGTGAATACACTCAAAATATGCGTTTCGCTCGTCATAGCCTGCTTCAACCAGAGTTTCATATCCGGCCTGCATCAATGCACAAACACCGCCGCAAAGAACAGCCTGCTCGCCGAAAAGGTCGGTTTCGGTTTCTGTGCGGAAGGTGGTTTCAAGTACGCCTGCTCTTGCCCCGCCGATTGCGAGCGCATACGCAAGACCGATGTCCCACGCATCACCGGTAGCGTCCTGCTCAACAGCGATAAGACAGGGAACGCCTTTTCCTGCCAGGTATTCGCTTCTTACAGTATGACCGGGACCTTTGGGCGCAACCATGATTACATTAACATTTTTCGGCGGTGTGATGCAGCCGTAATGAATGTTAAATCCGTGAGCAAAAGCGAGAGTTTTGCCTTCTGTTAAATGGGGTTTAATGCTTTCTTCATAAAGCTTTGCCTGCTTTTCATCATTGATGAGAATCATAATAACGTCAGCTGCCTTAGAAGCATCTGCGGCTGTCATAACCTTAAGTCCCTGCGATTCAGCCTTTGCCCAGCTTTTACTTCCCTCATAAAGACCTACAACTACATTTACACCGCTTTCCTTCAAGTTAAGTGCGTGAGCGTGTCCCTGTGAGCCATAGCCGATAACAGCTACCGTTTTGCCGTTTAACTTTTGAATGTCACAATCCTGCTGATAGAATATTCTTGCCATAATATTTTACCTCTTTCATATTTTATTTATATATTTACTTTGCTGATGGTAGTATTTCCTCGCTCAAGTGAAGCGACACCCGTTCGGCAGATTTCAAGGATTGAGTAGTCACGCATTAAATCAATAAATGCATTTATTCTGCGGGTACTTCCCGTGAGCTTTAATATAACGGCATCACGCGTAAAATCAACCGTTTCCGCACCGTATGAATCTGCCGCGTCTCTGATTTGAGAACGGGTTTCGGGTTCGTTTTTTACCTTTATGAGCAGAAGTTCAAAGCCGACTGTTTCGCTATCCTTTAGTTCCTTAATAAAGCAAACATCCTCAAGCTTGTTCAGCTGTTCAATCAGCTGATGTTTTTCCTGCTCGGAACCGTATGAGGTTAAAGTTATACGTGAATACTGTTCGGTTTCCGTTTCGCTAACGCTCAGTGAACTGATATTAAAGCGACGTCGCCTGAACATGCTTGTTACACGGTTGAGAACACCGAAACGGTTGTAAACCAAAACTGCGATAGTGAATTTTTGCATATCAGTCACCTGCCTTTACTATAATATCGTCCATCGAGCCTCCGGGCGGAAGCATCGGAAGAACAAATTCATCTTTATCAATCGCGCAATCAATTAAATATGGTCCGCTATAGCTGAAAGCCGCGTCAAGTGCCGCGTCAAGGTCTTTTATGTCGGTAACGCGGGTTGCGTCGCCGCCAAAGGCTTTCATCAGCTGAACAAAATCAGTTTTCCTGTCAAGCACGGTATTGGAATAGTGTTTATCGAAAAAGAGCGTTTGCCATTGACGAACCATACCCAATACACCGTTGTTCATAAGAAGAATAACCAGCGGAATATTATTGGTTACAGCGGTAGCAACCTCCTGCAAGCACATTCCGAAGCTTCCGTCTCCGGTAACCAAGACCGCATGCTCGCCTGTTGCTATTTGTGCTCCGATTGCCGCTCCCATTCCGAAACCCATTGTACCCAGTCCGCCGCTTGAAATAAACCTACGGCTCCTTTTAAAGCTCAGATACTGTGCCGACCACATCTGATGCTGTCCGACATCGGTTGCAACAGGGGTATTTGGTTTAAGGTATTTATTCAGAGTTTCGATTACTCTGCGAGGGGTAAGGGAATCTCTGTTGTCGCCGCTTGTTTTTTCTTCATTTTTCAGACTGTCTATTTTTTTCCACCACTCGGGATGCTTTTTCGGAGAAAGCTTCTCAATCAGCTTAACTACAGTTTCTTTTACATCTCCGCGAAGTGCGTGAGCGGGGGTTACAATTTTGGACAGCTCGGAACCGTCCACATCAATATGAATTATTTTAGCATTGGTAGCAAACTTTTCACGGTTTCCCGTAACCCTGTCGTTAAACCTTACTCCCAGCGCAATAATGCAGTCTGCCTTATGCATTGCCATTGAACAAGCATAATGACCGTGCATACCCTGCATGCCGAGAAAACGGGGGTGGTCTGACGGAACTCCGGAAATGCCCATAAGCGAACACCCGACGGGAGCGTCCAGAAGCTCCGCAAGCTGAAGCAGTTCTTCTTCCGCATGGGAGGAGATGAGTCCTCCGCCGAAGTATATAAACGGTCTTTCCGAGGACAAGATGCACGATGCCGTCTTTTCAATACGTTCATCCTTTTCCCGCAGTCTTTCTTCGGCAGCGGCGGGCGGCGCAGGTTCATATTCGCATTTGCCCATTTGTATATTCTTAGGTATATCGACGAGTACGGGACCCGGTCTGCCTGACATTGCGAGCTTAAAAGCGCTGCGGATTGTATCTGCAAGCTCCTCAACACTTCCGACCACGTAATTGTGCTTGGTAATGGGAAGCGTGATACCCGTTATGTCAATTTCCTGAAAGCTGTCCGACCCGATAAGAGTGGAAGCAACGTTCCCTGTAATTGCAACAAGGGGAACGGAATCAAGATAGGCTGTTGCGATTCCCGTTATAAGATTTGTTGCTCCCGGGCCTGAGGTGGAAATAACCACGCCGACCTTGCCGGTCGCTCTTGCGTAACCGTCGGCAGCGTGGGCCGCACCCTGTTCATGTGCGGTTAAAATATGAGTTATCTCGTCGCTGTATTTATAAAGCGAATCATAAACGTTGAGGATTTGTCCTCCCGGATAACCGAAAACCACGTTGCAGCCCTGTTCAATCAATGTTCTTACTACTATATCAGCGCCTGATAGCATCATAACTTATCCCTCACT